>JAFYTG010000105.1 GCA_017558945.1 Clostridia bacterium | reverse complement strand
CTTTGCCGTTACCTCATTCGCAAAGGTATATCCATCCCGTGCGACAAGCTTGATGCTTACGGTATAGTCGTTTTCATTATCAAATTTTGAGCCTACTACTGCAAGCTCACCCGATTCACCCGTCCACTTGATGCCATTTTTTACAGTTGAGGCATTCTCGGATTTGAGCGCACATCTGCTTGTACCGATTGTTGCTGTATATTCGGGGGAGTAGCCGCTTTGCGGTGCGGTAATACCAATGCCAACACTCTCAATCACGGGAGTAAGACACGCCCAAGAAATTTCAAACGGCTCGCTGTATACTTTTCCTTGCGTATAATTTGCTACGAGTCTGAACGTCTTAGTCGTGTCAAGATAGGGAGATACCGTTACGTATCCGCCTGCTTCTTCGCCAAGGGTTTCAAACGGCACGCTATCAATGAACACAGCCCACGCACCGTTAGACTCATATTGAAGCGTAACGGATTCAAGACCTTCGAGCTTTGAAACCTTGTACCAGTTCTTATACTGTGTATAGTTTTCAAGATTTCTGCTTTCGGGAGTCTGTGCAAAGTAATAATCGGTGTTCATGAAGTTTATGGTCATTTCAATTTCAGTTGCAAGCGTGTTCCATTCCTTGGTGTAAATGTCAGCACCGCCCAAAAATCTTTCGCTTGCACACATACCCGCATCAGACAAAAACGTAATGTTTGGATCGAAAGTATATCCGTTCGCAAGTTTGATTTTCGTAACAACCGAATAGTCCTGACCTACCTCAACCTCCTCGTCAGCTTCGAGAGGAGCGCCACTCTTATTGAGTCCGTGATAGATCGTATAGGTCTTTGCACTATCAGCAGTTATGGCACTTGCAGGCGCACCGTTTACAGTTGCGGTAGCCCCCTGTACTGCCGCATTGTATTCTGCGGTTGTCATACCTGCTACAAGTTCTACGTTATTTACTCTAATGTTGCTTATAACCGTATTGTTGTCTTTTTCTTGGAACGTCCATCTATCAACCACTATGGTATATCCGTCAAATACGGTGTCTTGTGTTACCTTTGTGTCTGTGTCTGCAATAAACCAGCCGTCAAACACGTAGTCGTCGCTATCCGTTCTGTAAAGAGTCGGAAGCGGCGTTGAGAGTTTGTTCTCATTTGTAAGCACGATGGGATATTTTCTATTAAGTCCCGTTTGTTCAAAATAAACGCCCCAAGACTCCTTGATGGCAAAATCCACATTTCCTGTCCCACCTGCCGCAAAAGCTGTCAAGACACTCACGGGAACGAGCGCAAGCACCATTACGAGTACGAGAAGAACTCCCAAGAGCTTTGACTTAAATTTTGTTTTCATTGTCTTTCTCCTTACATTCACCCCTTACCCCGAAAGGCAAGGGGATGTTGTTTAACGCCTATTATTTCTTTTTGAATATGGCAAGGAACTCAGCCCAAGTTTTCTTCTTAATAACGAACCAGAAGAGCGTAAAGCCGCCTACGCCGACTACTGCGACAGAACCGATCACAATGCCGACAATCGCGCCTGCGCCGAGTCCACCCTCATCATCGGAAGGAGAATTGTCTGCCGGGGGATTAGTTCCGGGATGGTCGGGATCATTGGGTTGATTGGGTGTATCGGGAT
>JAFYTG010000104.1 GCA_017558945.1 Clostridia bacterium | reverse complement strand
TTTTACCGCTCTCGGAATCCGCACGCTTCAGGGCTACGGGCTCACCGAATGCTCTCCCCTTCTTGCAGGAAACAGTGATTTTTACTTCAATCCCGCCTCAACGGGAATTGCCATACCGGGTGTTGAAATCAGAATAGACAATCCCAACGCAGAGGGCGTGGGTGAGATAATTGCACGAGGCGACAATATTATGCTCGGCTACTACAATGACCCCGAGTCAACCGCCGCCGTGCTTCGTGACGGATGGTTTCACACGGGAGACCTCGGAAAGATGGACCCCGACGGAGCGCTCTACATCAAGGGCAGAATAAAGAACGTCATCGTTGCGGAAAACGGAAAGAACATCTTCCCCGAGGAGCTGGAAAACCGTCTTGCAGCCTATGAGGAGCTTCAGGATATTATCGTCGTATCCGACAAAAGCTCGGGGCGTGTCACCGTCAAGGCAAAGATTTTCCCGAATATTGACTTTATCAAAGCAAGGCTTGGACATTATCCCTCAAACGAGGAGCTTGAGTCCGCCGTCAAGGGAATCGTCGAGGAGGTCAATTCAAAAATCCCCTCCTACAAGCATATCAAAAGGATTGAAATTCTCACAGAGGGTCTTGAAAAGACCACTACCCGTAAAATAAAACGCTACGGAGCAAACGTTGAATAATCATCCTATTCGGGACAAGGATAAGAGAGCTGTAATAAGGTTACGGCTCTCTTATAGGTTATATGCAACACAAAAACCGTTTATAATTTGTATAAAACGTATAATATTTAAAAAAAATATTGAAATCTCCGCAATTTTGTGTTATACTTAACCCACTCAATATACTAAAAAGGAGCAAATTTATGAAAAGAATTATCAGCCTTTTACTTGCCGTCTTGATGCTTCTGTCATCAATGACTCTTCTTTTCTCCTGTAAGGAAGACGAAGAAGGCAAAAAGGAAGGCAACACCGAAATCAAAACCTACGACGAGGAATCCATCTTCTACGAAAGAAGCCTCGTATCCGACGACCTTCCCGACGTTGATTACGGCGGACGCAAATTCCGTATTGCCGCTTACGGTAAGGGCGAAATCTTCGTTGAAGATGAAAAGCGTAATCAGGGCGACCTTCTCCTTGATGCGAAATTTGCAAGAAATCAGGCTGTTGAAAACCGCTTCAACGTAGAGCTTGAGCTTGTTTATTCGGGTACCTACTTCGAGGTTGACGAATACGCTTCCAAGACCATCCTTTCGGGTTCCGATGAATTCGACCTGTATTTCGGTATGGTTATGTCGGCAGGCGGTCTTACCCTCAAGAAGCTCTTCCTTAACTGGTACGACATTGAGCACATTGATTTCTCTAAGCCCTGGTGGTATGCCTCCAACGCCGATGAGCTTACCTACAACGGTAAGGCGCCCATTGCAATCTCACACTTCAACTACTCCGCTGTATCGGGTGCATACTGTCTCTATTTCAACAAAAACCTTGCAGCCTCCTACGAGCTCGGCGACCTTTACGGTCTCGTGCTTGACGGCAAGTGGACCTTCGATAAGTTCCACGAAATGGTTAAGGATATCTACATAGACGACGGTAACGATAAGAAGGACGA
>JAFYTG010000103.1 GCA_017558945.1 Clostridia bacterium | reverse complement strand
TAGGTTATCCTTTCGGGTACGGGGAGGCTTTCGGGAACGAGTACGATATTTTCCTTAAAGACGGCAAGCTTGCCCTCGGGAATTTTTTCAAGATTCTTTTTCAAAAACTCCTCGCATATTTTCATATCCTCGCTCGGAATTTTTTCAAGCGCTGAGGATACGAAGCCTCTTTCCTCTCCGTCAACCCTTTCAAGCAGAGCGAAAAACTGTCCCTCTCCGAGAGATGAGTGAGGGTAGACCCTTCTCATATCGGTGCTTCCGATTCCTTCGGTGGAGGCGTTTATTGATTTTTCACTCGGCGTAACGAGCTTGAAATCGGGGTGGGTATTTAAAAAATACTCCACGTTTTCCTCGTTCTCCTCCGGAGAGAAGGTGCAGGTGGAATAGAGTAGTCTGCCCGATTTTTTAACGCATCTTGAGGCGTTGTCGAGAATCTCTCTTTGACGGCGTGCGCAAGCCTCGACGTTTGCCTCGCTCCATTCCTCGATTGCTCCGCTGTCCTTTCGGAACATTCCCTCACCCGAGCAGGGAGCATCAACTATAACGAGGTCAAAATGCTCGGGAAAAATGCGTGCGAGGGTCTCGGTGTCGGTGTTGGTGACCGTCACGTTGGTGTATCCGAGGCGTTCTATATTTCCCGATAGTGTTTTCGCTCTTGCGGGTACTATCTCATTTGAGACGATATAGCCCGACTTGAGCCTCTCGGCAGCCTGAGTGCTTTTACCTCCGGGCGATGCGCAGGTGTCAAGCACACTCATATCCTCACGGATTTCCACCGCCGATACGGGTGTCATTGCCGATGGCTCCTGAACGTAAAATACGCCTGCGTGATGATACGGGTGATTTCCTATTCCGTCAAGCTCGAAGCGGTACGCTCCTTCCCAAAACGGCAAGGGCTCGGTCAGTATATCGGATATTTTTTCTCGGTGAGCATCGGTTGACTTTACGGCATTGAAGCGGAGCGCTCTTGACGGTGCCCTCTCAAACGCTTCGAGGTACTCCGAAAGTCCCTTCTCTCCGAGTGTTTTTCTCATTTTTTCAATAAATTTTTCGTTAAGCATAATATTCTCCTTGACTTAAATATTATGCCATTTTAACGGGAATAAGTCAAGAGAAATATTTTTTACCTTAAGGCATCATTTGCGAAGCAAACATCATTTCCTTTGGCATCGTCGAAGTCTTTGACATTATATTGCTAATTTCTACTAACCCATTGCAAAAAGCCACGCCTTATGCTACAATTTAAGTATCACACAGAATGAGGAGAATATTAATATGAAAACGTCAACGTTTTTGGCATCATACGGAGAATATATAACAAACCGTGATTTTGATATTGCGGGAGCTTTGAAGCGTGAAGGCTTTGATGCAGGCGAACCCGACCACTATTCCTTCGTGCGTCGTGAGGAGGATCCCGTTGAGGGCGCAAAGAAGCTCCGTGAGTCTCTTGACAAGGCGGGAATCGTTTCCTCCTGCTACTCAAGAGGTATGACTATGATAGATACCCCGAGAGAAGAATCCATTGCAAGACTCAAGGCGTCCATTGACGTTTGTGATATACTCGGCTCAAAAATATTCCACCACACCCTTCAGAACACCTTTCACAATCCGAGAATTCCTCTTTGGCAGAAGCACGTTGACCTTTTTGCAGAGCTTTGCAGAGAGGCGGCTTATTATGCAGGTGAGAAGGGGATTACCTGCGTTTACGAGGATCAGGGATTTCTCGTTAACACTCCCGACAGACTCGGTGAGATACTTGTAAAGGTCGATATGAAGAATACGGGTATCTGTCTTGATACGGGTAACTCGCTCTTCCACGAAATTGACCCCATCGAATTCGTTCAGGTGCTTGCACCTTATATAAAGCACGTTCACGTTAAGGACTATATAAAAAAGCCCTTTGATAAGGTGCCCTCCAATAGCCCCTCTTGGTACAGAACCTCGGCTAACAATCTTCTCCGTCCCACCATCGTCGGTCACGGTATAATTGATTTTGAGTCGATATTTGCCACCCTTATTCTCGCAGGCTACGACGGATACTTCTCCCTCGAGAGTGGCGGAATCGAGTACAACAATATAAAGGGCGTTTCCGAAAGCCTTGAAAATATGAAGTGGCTTTACAACAAGGCGAAGGACGGACTTATAGCAAGAGGCTGGATAAAGTAAATTAAAAACGGCAGAGATTGGCTCTGCCGTTTTTTAGTGAAAAGTGAAAAGTGAAGAGTGAATAGAAAAGGAAGAAAACGGTCTTTTCAGACCGTTTCCTTTTTAATATACGCATATTTCAAGCAAATTATTTATTTGAAATAAGACCCAGAATATTGTCTCTTGCGTTGGTGATATGGTTTTCCATAAGCGTTTTTGCTCTCTCGCCGTTATGAGAGGCAATAGCCTCGTATATCTCACGGTGCTCCTCGACCGCGGTCTTTGTTCTGCCTGCGGACAGGAAGGAGGACTCACGGGCACGCTTAACGTGTACGTGGAAGGATTTCAGCGTATTGCGAAGGGTACGGCTGCCCGATGCATCGTAAATAATTTCGTGAAACCTCGTGTCAAGCTGAACTATCTGTAAAATCTCGTTCTTTGCCGAATAGAACTCCTGAAGCTCAACGAGAGTTTCAAGCTCCTTGACCTTATCTCCCGTAATTCTCTCTGCCGCCCACATTGCGCTGATGCCCTCGATGGCAATGCGGATTGTGTAGATATCCTTGATGTCGTCGGTGGAAACGCCTACGACGAAGGTACCCTTGTTGGGAATGGTGGTAACGAGGTTATCAAGCTCAAGCTGCTTTAAAGCCTCACGCACGGGTGTACGGCTGACACCGAGCTCGGAGGATATCTTGGACTCGACAAGCTGGTCGCCTGCCGCGTATTCGCCGTTTAAAATCTGTCCCTCAAGTACCTCGAAAACCTTCACCGAAAGGGAGGATGCTGAGTGCTGGTCAAAGCTCTTAATCATTTTCTTCCTTCTTTCCCGATGCCTTCACGCTTGCAAGCGGATTGGCATCAATTGCGCTTTTCATTTGTGTATCGACAACGTGTGTGTATATCTGGGTGGTGTTTAATTGCTCGTGCCCCAAAATATCCTTGAGCACTCGCACGTCAACCTTGCCCGTTGAGTACATAAGAGTTGCGGCGGTATGCCTCAGCTTATGAGTGGAAAGCTGTCTGCCTCCGAGTCCCGCAAGCTCAAGATATTTTTTTACCGTCCATTGTACGGTTTTGTTGCTTATACGCTTCTTGTTACGGCTGACGAAGAGTGCGTTCTTATCCTCACATTCAAGCGTGCGCCTGATTTTTAAGTATTCCTCGACCGCCGTTATGCAGGCATCGTTTAAGTAGACCGTACGCTCCTTGTTACCCTTACCGACGACCCGAAGAGAACGGTTTTCCCAATCTATTGACTGTATATTGATCCCAACAAGCTCGGAAAGTCGCATTCCGCAATTCAAGAACAGCGTTATCATCGCATAGTCACGCAGACGGTTTTCATTTGCCGTGTCGGAGGCTATGCACTCAAGCAGACGGACGGACTCCTCAAGGGTCAAAAACTTGGGAAGGGCGTGCTTGACGTTGGGAGTGGAAATGTCGGCGGCAGGGTTTTCCTTTATAAGCTTTTCACGGGTAAGGTACTTGTAAAACTCACGGATGGCAACGAGCTTTCGTGCTCTTGCCGAGGCTCCGTTTTTTCTTTCAAGTGAAACGTGAAGCATATATTCGTAAATGTGCTCACTGCGTATGCTCGTCGCAAAGTCGAGGGTGAGTGAGCTTAAGTCAACCTTGTCCTCCTCAATGCCCTTTTCCTTGGCGTAGGTGAACCTGAAAAAATTGCAGAGGTCGAGTGCGTACTCGTTGACAGTCAGGTCACTGCGGTTATTTATTACCTTTTTGTGCATTAAAAAGCCCTTTAAGAATAAAGGCGCATCCGTATACCTCAAGCCCTGACCTCCTCTCAATTTTCCTTTCTCTATTGTATCACCTTTTTTTGTAAATTACAATAGGTTGACAAAAAAGATTGATAGTGATAAAATGATTTCAAACAGGGCTTTAAATCAGCGATATAAATTCCTTTCGGAATTTGCGAGGACGCGATCGAGCGTTATATTGAAAAGTTTTGCAGATAAGGAGAGATTATGAAAATAATCGTTATCGGCGTCGGCAAGGTAGGTTATACGGTTGCCGAGCAGCTCATAATGGAAAATCACGACGTTGTGCTTGTGGATACCTCAAGGGATACTCTGCGTGACGCACTCGGCTCGCTTGACGCTATCGGTGTCAGCGGAAACGGTGCGACCCGTGAAACTCTTATCGAGGCAGGCGTTTCGGAAAGCGGTCTCGTTATTGCGCTGACCGGCTCGGATGAGCTTAACCTTCTCTGCTGTCTTGTTGCCAAACGGCTTGGCGCAAAGGCGACCATTGCCAGAGTGCGCAATCCCGACTATCACCGCGACCTTGACATCACCGCAGAAAGCCTCGGCCTTACCATGGTTATCAATCCCGAGCAGGAGGCGGCACGCGAGATTTACAGAATACTCAAGTTCCCGACAGCCATCAACGTAGACGTCTTTTCAAAGGGTATGATAGACCTCGTAAGCTTTGAGGTGTGTCGGGGCTCGACCCTCTGTGACAAGACCGTAAGAGAGGCGTTTTCAAATATCGGCTACAACGTGCTTGCCTGCGCGGTGGAAAGACTTGACGAGGCTTATATCCCGAAGGGTGATTTTATCATCCGAGAGGGAGATATAGTCGCCGCGATGATACCTCCGAATGAAATAACCCATTTCTTCAAGGCGACGGGTATTCCGGTCAAGCGTGTTAAGGAGGTTATGATAATCGGAGGCGGAGTTATTGCCGAATACCTTGTAAACGAGCTTCTGAGCCTCAATATGAAGGTGACCGTCATTGAGCGTGACCGTGAGGTTGCAAAGAATTTAAGCTTCCGATTTCCTCAGGCGAATATCGTTTGCGGAGACGGTACGAACCGTGACCTTCTGCTTGAGCAGGGTCTTGCGAACACCGACGCCGTTTGTACGCTGACGGGCTTTGATGAGGAAAATATCTTTCTTTCCCTCTACGCAAAAAATACCTTCCACGATATGAAAACCGTTACCAAGGTCAATAAAATTGCCTTTCAGGAGCTGACGGGAATTCTGGATATAGGTAGTGTGGTCTATCCGAAATATATCACCGCAAATAAAATTCTTCAGCACGTGCGTGCCCGTCAGAACAACGTCGGCAGCAGTGTTGAGACGCTTTATAAGATTATCGACAATAAGGTTGAGGCGCTTGAGTTTCACGTTGCCGAGGACAGCCTCGTTGCAGGTCAGAGCCTTATTGAGTTAAGGCTTAAGAAGGGTGTGCTCATCGGTGCTGTAACCCGTGGCGGTAAGCCCTTTATTCCTCACGGTAGTGACCGACTTATGCCCGGTGACTCGGTGGTCGTGGTTACGACTCTTACGGGTCTTTCCGACCTTGATGCAATAATCGAGGATAAGTATGAATAACAGACGAATGATACTTCACGTGCTTGGCGAGATTTTTATCGTTGAGGCATTGCTTATGCTGTTGCCCTGCATTACCTCTCTTATTTATCACGAGACGGTGCTGGGTGCTTATCTTATCTCCGTGCTTATTACGGCGGCGGTTGGACTTGTATTTGTTTTGAGACCCGTTACCGATAAGCGTATTTATCACCGTGACGGCTTTGCCATCGTCTCGATAGGGTGGACGGCAATGAGTATTTTCGGTGCTCTGCCCTTTATTTTCAGCGGAGAGATTCCCTTTTTTCTCGATGCTGTTTTCGAGTCGGTGTCGGGCTTTACGACGACGGGCGCAAGCATTCTGACCGACGTTGAGCACTTGAGTCACGCAAGCCTTTTATGGCGCAGTCTTACTCACTGGGTAGGCGGTATGGGTGTTCTCGCCTTTCTTATGGTGCTTATTCCCGTAACGGGAGGTGGCGGTAACCTCAACCTTATGCGCGCCGAAAGCCCCGGAGTTGAGGTGGAAAAGCTGGTGCCCAAGGCTAACAGCACCGCAAGAATACTTTACGGTATTTATATCTTCGGCACTCTTTTGCTTTTTGGACTTCTGGTGCTTGGCAGGATGCCCGTTTTCGATGCCGTCAATATCACCTTCGCAACCGCAGGTACGGGTGGCTTTGCCGTTCTTAACAGCAGTATGGCAAGCTATTCACCGTATATTCAGGCCGTCGTTACCGTTTTTATGGTGCTCTTCGGTATAAACTTCAACCTCTATTTTCTTATCCTCTGCCGACGCTTCCGTGATGCGCTGAGGAGTGAAGAGCTTCGTGCGTATCTCATACTCTTCGTATCCGCTGTGCTTTTCGTCACCCTTGACGTTTATTTGGACGGCATATATGCAACCTTCGGTGAGTCATTCCGCCATTCAGCCTTTCAGGTTGCCTCGCTTATGTCAACCACAGGCTTTGCATCTGCGGATTTTGATAAGTGGCCCGAGGTTGCCAGAGTCGTGCTCGTCGGCGTTATGTGTATCGGAAGCTGTGCGAGTAGTACCGCGGGCGGTCTCAAGGTCTCCCGTGTGCTCCTTGCCGTAAAGTCTGCGGGCCTTGAGGTGAAGCGTGTGCTCAATCCTCATAGTGTTAACGTAGTTACCCTTGAGGGAAAGAGAGTCAAGAGCGAGGTCGTCAAGACCACCTTTGCTTACATTGTGATTTACATTATGATTTTTGCAATATCTTTGCTTGTCGTCTCTTTTGACCGTATGGACTTTACCACCAACGTGACGGGAGTGCTTGCTACTCTCAATAACGTCGGACCGGGTCTTTCGGCTGTCGGTCCTACGGGTAATTTCTCAGCCTTCAGCCCTCTGTCAAAGCTTGTCTTTATCGCGGATATGCTACTCGGCAGACTTGAGATATTCCCGTTCCTCGTGCTTTTTACGTCGCTGTTCAGACGAAAATAGTTGACAGCTGATAATAATTGACAGTTATGGTCGAAAGTGGACTCTTTGGAGTCCGCTTTCTTCATTTTTGTCAAGCTTGTGCCATTTTTTGCCGTTGTAAAATTATTTAGTATTTGCGAAATGAATAATAGAAAATGCAAAAATCTATTATAGAATATTGACTTTTTCTGAAAACAGACGTATAATTCCAATAGGAGTTACCATTTTGTTGAGATGTACGGGGAATTGGACCCCACTATCAGCAATTTGGTAACTCTTTTTTGATACAATATATGCTTTCTCAAGAGCCATCCCTTTTCAACAAAATTATAAATTGTTTTCTTTCTTAACGTTTTCCGAATGGGAAACACATCATTTGACCACAGGTCAAGCATCTTTCATCATTTGCGAAGCAAGCTTCATTCCATTTTCCGTCCCTTTCTGCGAGTCCGCTTCACAGCATCCCAAAACATTTTGTTGGCGTACTCGTTTGCCTCACGCTCCGCTTCGCAGGTCACGGGCTCGGGAGAGTCGTAATAGCCCTGATAGTAGTCGTAATGAACGACGGTGACAAGGCTGAAGCTCGGATGCCTTTCTGCCTTCAGCTCTCCGAGCTTGTAAAGCTTGTTGAGTGCTCGTCTTACCTCCTCCGTGTCAAGCGCAAGCTTCTCTGAAAGGGTGTCAACGCTCACGGCTCTTTGCCCTCTGCCGACGGTTATTCCCTCAAATTCGCAGGGCTTCACGTTTGCCGTCATCAAAAGCTCGTTGAATACCCTTACCGTCGCACCGTCCCGATACCAGTCACAGTCCCTTATTCCTCTGTCCATCTTTACAAAGCTCGTTTTTTTAATCATTACCCACGCCTCCGTTTTTCGCTTGCCCGATTATACCACGGATGGCGGATGACTTACCACGGCGCGAGGATGACACCGACCTGACATTGTATGAAATTGAGAATTACTGTTGAAAAAGCTTTGCTGTGTATATATAAATTTAATAATATATTTAATTTATAATATAATAATATAATATATTTAATTTAAATAATGTCTT
>JAFYTG010000102.1 GCA_017558945.1 Clostridia bacterium | reverse complement strand
CGCTTCAGATCAACGGTAATGACTACGGTTTTCGACCTCCCCGAAGATACACCGCTTGAGGATTTACCTCTCAACACCTCCATGCAAAGAAACTTTCACGAATATCTGAAAACGCACGAGTATGCATACGGAGTTGGTTGGGGATTAATACTTTTTGACGGTGAAAAGCTCTTGACTGCTCGATAAATAAAACCGCCTCGGCTCGAATTATTCGCAAGCCGAGGCATATTTTTTTAAAGTGATTTAAGATACTTTATCTCTTCCTTGGTAAGAAGTCTCCAGTGACCGCTCTTAAGTGTACCAAGCTCAAGCTCGCCAAAGGAAATGCGTTTAAGTCTTGACACGAAGAGGTCAACCTGCTCACACATTTTTCTTATCTGGCGATTACGTCCCTCGTGGATGATGAACTGAAGTATCTGATTTTCACCGGTATCACCCGAAACGGTGACCTTTGCGGGAGAAATTCTGTATCCGTCAATAGTCATAGGACGGTTGAGACGGTCAAGCTGCTCGGGAGTAGCCTTGCCTCTTATTCTTACGAGATAGGTCTTATCAACCTCATTCTTAGGATGAAGAAGCTTATTGGTAAGCTCTCCGTCATTCGTGAAGAGCAAAAGTCCGTCGGAGTTGAGGTCAAGTCTGCCTATGGGATACACTCTGAACGGAATATCCTTGACGAGCTCGGCAACGCACTGTCTTCCCTTTTCATCCGAAAGAGTGGAAACGTATCCGCGCGGTTTATTAAGCATTATATAGCAGAGGTCGGTATTCTTTTCAACGGGTCTGCCTCTGTACTCGACGTAATCAAAATCGGGATTGATTTTCTGTCCGATGGTTGCGGGCTTACCGTTAACCTGTACGGTGCCCTTTTCAATTTCCTCCTCTGCCTTTCTGCGAGACATAACTCCGCACTCGGAGAGGTATTTTTGTATTCTTAATTCCATATTAATTTCCTGTTATCCAATTCCAAAGCCGTTTAAAAAAGCCCGGCTTTACTTGATTTATTTCGACCTCGTCAATTGAATAGAGGTCAAGGGTGGCAATTTCCTTGCCATTATAATAAAACACAACCCGTCCGACAGCCTCGTCGGTATTATTAACGGGTGCGTAAAGAAACCGAGGTGCCTCTACCCTGCTTGAAAGCTTGGTAACGTCACGCACGGAAATCTCAAGCGCATCACGGTTCGTAAGCGTGACCGAGTCCTTTTTACCACCGACAACGGCAACGTTGACCGTGAGCTGACCCACATCGGCAAGCCTCGTCCTCGAATAAAGAGAGAATGCGTACTCGGTTATATTGCGATGGTCATCCCAGTCATTAGGGTCGTTAAGGGTAACGGTGATAAGCCTTATACCGTCCTTTTCGCATACGGTGACAAGGCATCTGCCTGCGGACTTGGTAAAGCCCGTTTTACCGCCTACGCAAAACTCATAATTCTTTAAAAGTCGGTTATGGTTGGAAAGGAACCTATAACCATCCTGACCATCAAAGGCAATCTTATGAGTCTTGGTGGCAATGATTTCGCAAAGTCTTTCCTGCCTCAATGCCTCCTGCCACAAAACAGCCATATCACGTGCGGTGGAATAATGCTCGGCATTCTCAAGCCCATGAGGATTGACAAAATGAGAATTACTCATACCGAGTGACACGGCACGCTCGTTCATAAGCTCGGCAAAGGCTTCAACGCTGCCCGAAACGTATCTCGCAAGACACACGGCAGCATCGTTTGCCGACTCAAGCATAAGAGCATAGAGAAGGTCGGAAACGCTTATACGCTCCCCCTTAAAGAGATTGACCGACGAGCCCTCGATTCCGCAGGACTCAGCGTCAACTGTCACGGTCGACGAAAGGTCGGGAACGGATTCAACGACGACGAGCGCGGTCATCATTTTCGTTATGCTCGCAATAGGAAGACGCTTATCCGCATTCTCGGAAAACAACATCTCTCCCGTCACGGCATCAACGACAGCGTAGCTCTCGGCAGACATTTCGGGAAGTCCCGATACAGCCTGCTCAATCTTGTCCTTTTCGTCGGAGGTATACAAAGCTCCGTCAGCAAGCACAAGAGGTGTTAAGGTAAACAAAACTGCAATAAAAAGGGATAAAGCTCTGAATTTTTTCACTTGTATTCTCCTCACATCATACGTTTTCACTTAATAGTATGACGGAGTGCGTGAAATTATTCTACCGTTTCTTCCTCTTTGGCATCCTTCTTTTTAAAGGTATCCTTGACCTTATTTACAAGGTCGGGAGCCTTTGCGATAAGGTCGCTTATCGTATCAGCCGCGCCCGAGGGCTCCTTATTCACGTTGAGGATTTCAACACCGCTGTCACTTACAACAAGGAAGGCTATGGGAGAAACAGTCATACCTGCGCCGTTTCCTCCTCCAAAATGCTTATTATCGTTATTCTTCTTGCTGTCAAAATCAACACCTCCCGAGGTAAATCCCACCGAGACCTTAGACACGGGAATGATGGTAACCTTTTCGTTCACGTGAATAGGCTCACCAATTACGGTGTCGGTGCTCATAACCTTCTTGAGATTTTCGAGGGTGGAGTCAATGACCTGCTTCAAGGGCATATCGTTACTCATTATCTGTTCCTACCTTTCTTTTAGTAAACAGTGGTAATAGGTGCATCACTGCACCGAGTGCGTGTACGGGCTTTATTTTCAAGACGAGCTTCATATCAAGCTGAGGCTCGGTGCTTGTGAAATCGGGAATAATTAATACTTTTTTATCACAGCGCTTGACCGACATATTGTGCGAAAGGAATTCCAAAAGCCCCCACACTATTCCTGAAACGGTGCCGTAAAGACGGGCGGTCTCGGCAGCATCGTCGGTTGCGACGGATATGTGTATATGGCAGATTTTGAGTCTCGCACAACGGCAAAGCTCACGGGTTACCGCCTTAACGAGCTCGACAAGTCTTTTCACGAGATACAAGGCTTTTTCAGGAGTGAGCCTTGCTTTTTTGTGAGGTGTAGGCTCGGTTTCCGCCTCCTCCTTTTCAGAAGCAAGCCTTTCCGCCAAAGTCATAGCATCCGCCTCAAAGCAAAGCACTCTCACGGTTACGCTCGGCTCTTGATTGAGACAGAATATAAAATTCACGTCAACGTACAGAGCAAGTAAAACAAGTGCTGAAATTACTCCGAGAATAATTAAGAAAACCGTCATTTTGCGTCTTCTATTCTCTGCTGGTCCTCGTCGATATCGGGAAGCTCTGAAAGTGAATTGAGACCGAAGCACTTCAAGAAATTGAGCGTCGTACCGTAAAGGATGGGTCTGCCGGGTGCATCAAGTCTTCCCTTCTCCTCGATAAGCCCCTTTTCTACAAGGCTGTTTATGATACCCGAGCAATCAACTCCTCGCACCTGCTCAACGTAGCCCTTAGTAACGGGCTGACGGTAAGCAACCACCGACAGAGCCTCAAGAGCGGGGCGGGAGATGGGAGCGTTGCGCTTTATCTCAAGGTACATCGTAACGAAGGGAGCGTGCTCAATTCGTGTACAAAGCTGTATACTGTTCTCGGTACGCACAAGCTGAAAGCCCGAGTGAGTCGAGTCAAGCCTTGCCTCAAGCTTATCGGCAACGAGTGATATTTCCGTGAGGGTTATTTCAAATATTTCCGCAAGTCTTTCGCGCTGTACGGGCTCACCTGCGGCAAAGAGAACCGCTTCAAGAGAGGCAACGAGAGTTGTCTCATCGTATTCTGCATATTTTTCAGAGAACTTCGCCATTTGACTCTTCCTCCTTCTTTTCTCGGTTAAGCGTTATTCTGTAATCGTCATCGCCGTCGTGCGATACGGATATTCTGCCCGATTTTACAAGCTCAAGCACAGCTAAAAAGCATGCCACCTTATCCGAGCGCGACGGAGATTTTGCAAAAAGCGAATTGAATTTAACGGGTCTGTCAAAGCTTATAGACTTGACAAGCACTCGCAAAACGAAGATTATCTTCTCCTCGATGGTTACAACGGGGAGCTTCAATATCGTGCCGAGAGTCTCACGCTTATCGTACTCACGCTTATCGCGGCGTGCAGTCTTGAGGTAATCCATTATTGCATAAAGCTCGGAGACGTCGTATTGCTTGACGACCTTGGTGATTATTGCGGGAGCGGAGGGTGAATTGAAGCGCTGACAGTATTTTTCGTAACGCTCGGAGAAAAACTCTGCCGCAACCTTCATCTTCTGGTACTCGATAAGTGCGTTTACAAGTCCCTCACGGGGGTCCTCCTCATCCTCTTCACGAGGCAAAAGCATCTTTGACTTGACGTAGAGAAGCTCGGATGCCATTACAATAAACTCGGCGGAAATGGTCACGCCCTCGTTTCGCATTGCCTCAAGATAGTCAAGATACTGGTCTAAAATATCGGCAATCGGTATATCGTAAATGCTGACCTTATTCTTTTGTATAAGTGAGAGCAGGAGGTCCAAAGGACCTGCAAACACCTCATTTTGATACTTAAAAGCTTCACTCATAAAAATATCCTTTGCGGAATGTAAAGTATTACCGTCTCAATAACCGACTTGATAGGACCGAGTATAATCGAAATCATATCGGTAAAAACAAGTATAGCCATAAGACCGATGGATATATACTGCTCATATTTGTGGTATAAAACGTAAGCCTTTTGCGGCAAAAAGCTATCGAGTATCCTCGAACCATCGAGAGGCGGAATGGGTATGAGATTAAAAATTGCAAGAGAAATATTGATAGCCACGAAGGCGTAAAGGATATTGAGTCCCATTGACCAAAGCTGAATGGTCTTTTCGGTCATATCAAGGTAATTTGCCTGAAGCTGATTTATACAGAGCTTTTGGGCAAGCACGTAAATGAAGCCAAAAACGAACGCCGACAAAAGATTGGAAACGGGTCCCGCAAGAGCGGTGAGAGCCATATCACGCTTGGGCTTTTTAAAGTTTCGCATCATTACGGGTACGGGCTTTGCCCATCCGAAGCCTACGACGAGGAGCGCGATAAAGCCGAAGGGGTCTATGTGCGCCAATGGATTGAGCGAGAGTCTGCCGAGGTTACGGGCAGTATGGTCACCCAGCTTGTTTGCCATCCATCCGTGAGCAAGCTCGTGAATGGAAAGGCAAAAGAGAATTGCGGGTAGTGAAAGGAGCATACCTATTATACGCTCTCTTGAAAAATCAAACATGGCTTATCCTTTCTTGTTCTGCTTTGCCACCTCAAAGGCAAGAATTGAAGCGGCGGCGGATGCGGTAAGAGACATCTTGAAATCTCTTGCGTAATCTATTTTTACAATCTCGTCGGATGCATCAAGGAATTCCTTTGAAATTCCCCTTCTCTCTCCTCCGACGATGAGCAACAGCGGTTTTGTCAAAACGGGGTCAGTATGCAGAGTTTCGGTTGACTCGTCGGCACAGATTATTCTGTATCCCGAGCGCTTGGCAAGGCTTATAAGCTCCTCCTTGTCGGAATAAACCGCACAGTCGAGCATTTCCGTCGTACCTGCCGAGCCTCTGATACATACACCTGCGGCGGACATCCAGTTGCGTGGCGACAGTATCATTCCGTCAGCTCCTGCGGCGTACATCGAGCGTACGGAATATGCGAAGTTATATGGGTCCTCAACTCCGTCAATGAGAAAGAGACAGCCGTCCTTCTTTTCAAAAAGTGCTTCGAGTGAAACCGTTTCACGCTCGCCTACGAGCGCTATCATTCCGCCGTGAGTGGAGGATGTGGTATTTTCCTCGATGAAGTCACCGTCACATCTCTCAAACGGAATACCTCGCTTTTGACATATCAACGCTATTCTTTCTGCCCTTCGGTCGTTTGAAAGCTTTTTAGTTTTGTCGTAGAAAACCCTTTCAACAGTACGGGAATTTTGTAATAAAACCGTCAATACCGAAAGAGTGCCCTCGGCATAAGCCGAAGATTTTTCTTTTTCAATTTCTTTTTTCATTTGTAATTTCTCTTTATTTGTGGTAGAATTAGCCGAGGTGATTATAATGCTTTGTAATATGTGTCCGAGAAGGTGCAACGTTGACCGAGATGAGACTCTCGGCGCTTGCGGCTGCGGAAGTGAAATATCCGTGTCACGCACCGTCCGTCATTTTTGGGAAGAGCCGTGCATCAGCGGTAAAAACGGCTCTGGTGCAATCTTTTTCTCGGGATGTAATCTCAAATGTATTTATTGCCAGAATTACTCGATTTCAAGAGGTATCGTCGGAAAAGAGCTGTCAAAAAGCGAATTTCAAAGCCTCTTGATGAATATATCCGAGTCGGGTGCGCATAATATCAATCTTGTAACCCCGACTCACTTTACAATGCAAATTGCAGAGGCTCTCTCCGAGATAAAGTCGGATTTGAAAATACCGATTGTGTGGAACACGTCGGGCTATGAGACCGAGGAGAGCATTGAAGCTCTTAAAGGGCTTGTTGATATTTTTCTTTGTGACGTGAAATACTTTTCGGATGAATTTGCCGTTGAATACTCTCACGCTCCGAATTATTTCGGGTATGCAAAAAAAGCAATCGAAAAAATGGTAAGCATTACGGGTAAGCCCACGTATGACGATAACGGCTTGATGAAGTCGGGAGTCATTCTCCGTCACCTTGTGTTACCGGGTGGCAGACACGATTCCGAAAGCATTCTGACAGAGCTTGCTCATATCAGCGACTCGGTCGTTTTAAGCCTTATGTGTCAGTATACTCCTACTCCGAGCGTTGAAAGCCACAAGCTTTTGTCACGTCGCGTTGCATCTCTTGAGTATAACCACGCGGTAAAATGTGCTAACAAGCTTGGCTTTAACGGATATATTCAGGATAAAACGTCGGCAAAGAGTGAATACACTCCCGATTTTGAAGAAAAATGGGATTTTGTATATTGATACCTATATTTAGTTTATTATACTATTTATAGCAAAAAAAGTCAAGAAAAATAGCATATAGTTGATAGTTTTGGTTGAAAACGGTCTTGAAAAAGAGCGTTTTCTTCATTCAATCGGTAAAAGGAGGCTTTTCCCAAAAAGTCTCCGCTTTTATCAACAGCAAGAATAAAGCCTCCCGAAAGGGAGGCTTT
>JAFYTG010000101.1 GCA_017558945.1 Clostridia bacterium | reverse complement strand
TACGCCGGCTATAGCATCATATCCTTCGCATCCGCTCATTTTTTATCCTCCGCGTTTTTCTCTATCGGAAGAAGCTCGAAGATCCTTGCAGTATCTCCCGCTCCCATAATTATAAGCAGGTCTTCCTCGCTAAGCTTTTCTCTGTAATACTCGGAAATAGCGTTGAAGTCACCGAGATATTTTCCGTGAGGAATGGCATCGGCTAAATCCCTTGAGGAAATTCCGAAAAGATTCTTTTCGCGAGCTGCGTAAATGTCTGCAAAGACCACCTCGTCGCATTTGTCAAAGGCGTGCTTGAAGCCTTCAAAAAGGTCGTGAGTGCGTGTGTAGGTATGAGGCTGATATACGACGTAAACCTTGCGGTAGCCTGCATTTTCAACCGCATTGAGAGTGGCACGTATCTCATCGGGATGATGTGCGTAATCGTCGCGTATTTCGGCTCCGTTGTAATAGCCTCGAAGCTGAAAACGCCTTGTAACTCCCGTGTATTCCGAAAGAGCCTTAACCGTTGCATCAAGGTCAACTCCGCTGAAATGAGCCGAGGCTATTGCCGCAAGAGCATTGGACACCTGAAATTCTCCGTATACCGAAAGAGTGATGTGAGTAAGATACTCACCCTTGCGGTAAACGTCAAAGGCAGGCTTTCCTTTTGAGTAGGTTATATTGTCTGCAAAGAAGTCACAGCCTTTGTCAAGTGTTGAGAATGAGATAACCTCACCCTTGCATTTTTCGGCGCAGTCGCGTGCATTTTTGTTGTCAAAGTTCACAATAGCTACACCGCCGTTGTCTGCCGAGATGTTCATGAATTTTATAAAGCTTTCCTTCATCTGCTCAAGGCTCTTGAAGTAGTCGGTGTGGTCAAGCTCTACGTTGAGTATCACAGACACGGTAGGTGAGAAGGAAAGAAATGAATCACGGTATTCACAAGCCTCAAAGACGTAATCTCGGTTAGCTCCTGCTCTGAAGCCTCCCGTAATCCCTTGAAGTCCTGCACCTATCATAACGGTAGGGTCACGGTCTGCCTCGATAAATACCGAGGATATCATACCGCTGACGGTTGACTTTCCGTGAGTGCCTGCAACGCCTATTCGACTTTTGTATGCCTTCATAAGCTCGCCTAAAAATTCCGCACGTACGATACATTCAATACCCTTTGCCCGAAGTCCCGTGATGAGTGTCGAATCCTCTTTTATGGCAGAGGTGTACACGGCAATTTCGACTCCGTCTGTGTCTACCTCATCCTCGGTGTAGGCAATGGGGATTCCTGCTTCCTCAACGATTTTTGTGAACTGTCCGTGCGCCGAATCGTACCCCACGACCTCACAGCCGTTTTTTTGAAGGAGAAGAGCGATTGACGACATACTTACACCGCCAACTCCTAAAACGAGAATTTTTTTGCAATTTTTATTAAAAAAACGAAATAATTTACTTTTTGTTAACATTTTGCACCTTACCGTGTAAATATTTTATGAGTATAATACCGACAACCAAATTTAAGAAACAACAAAGGAGAAGGAAATGCAGATCACTGATATCAAAATCCGTAAGGCCTTCGAGGAAGGACCGATGAAGGCGGTTGTGTCTGTTACCTTTGACAATCAATTTGCTGTTCACGACATCAAGGTTATCTACGCAAATGAAAAGCACTTTATAGTAATGCCCAGCAGAAAGAATGCCGATGGAACTTACAGAGACATCGCACATCCTATCAACGCAGAATTTCGTGCGCTAATGGAAAAAGAGGTGCTTGCACGTTATTTCGAGCAGGCAGACACTCTTCTCTCCGAGGAGAGTCAGGACGTCGAATAAGAGCAATTGAAAATCCATCACGGTAAGCCGTGATGGATTTTTCTTTTACCGCCTATTCAATTATACACAAAATTATGGAATTTGTCCATAGGTTTATATGGTTTCTTCAAGCTTTTCTTCAATTTTCACTTCGGGCTTACCGTGAGTGTTGCGGATAATCTTTCTTGGACATACCTCTGCACACTTGCCGCAGGAGGTACAAAGCTCGTAATTTATCTTAGCGTGACCCTTTTCGACCTTGATTGCCTCAAATTCACAGTTCTTTTCGCAAATCTTACAGCCGATACAACCGACGTCGCAGGATTTTCTGGTTACTGCTCCAAGCTCAGCCGAGGTGCAGGCAACTGCGTAGACGGAATCGTAAGGAATAAGGCTTATAAGTCCCTTGGGACAAGCGGTGACACATACACCGCAGGAGCGACAGAGTGAGCGGTCAACCACAGCACAGCCGTCGATTATTTTTATCGCATCGAATTTACAGTGTGCCACACAGGTTCCAAGACCCATACAGCCGTTGGGACAAAGCTTGTCACCGCCTGCAAGTCTGTCAGCCGCAACGCAATCGTGTACGCCCTCATAGGTGTATTTCTTGCGAGCCACCGAGCAGGTGCCCGAGCACATAACGTGGGCAACCGTTTTCTTTGCGTGTTCTACCTTTATTCCCATTATTTCGGAAATCGTTTCAACTCCGTCAGGGTCAAGCACAGCACATGCCGACGGAAGAGCCTCGCCCTTGGCAATTGCCTCAGCAAGAGCCGCACAGCCTGCGTGACCGCAGCCTCCGCAGTTAGCACCGGGAAGCGCTTCGGAGATTTTCTCAATTCTCGGGTCTTCCTTAACCGAGAGATATTTTGCCGCAAAGGAGAGGGCTACTCCGAGCACGCCTCCTATCAGCAAAAACCATAAAACAGCAGTTAAAATACCTGTCATAGTAATACCTCCTTAAAGCGAGATTCCCGAAAAGCCCGAGAAAGCCATTGCGATAAGACCTGCCGAAAGAAGCAGTATCGGGATTCCGCGGAATGCCTTGGGAGGCTCTGCAAAGCGAAGTCTTGCACGAACGCCTGCGAATATCAGAATGGCAACGGTAAAGCCTATTGCGGCGGTAAGACCGAAGGTCACCGATTCGATAAACGAATAATTCTTCTGAATGTTGATAAGTGCCGAGCCGAGCACCGCGCAGTTTGTTGTGATAAGAGGAAGATATACTCCGAGCGCACGGTAAAGCACGGGAACGAATTTTTTGAGGAACATTTCGATTATTTGTACAAGGCTCGCAATTATAAGGATAAATGCGATGGTCTGCAGATATTCAAGCTCGTTGGGGATAAGAACGAGATGGTATACAAGCCAGGTCAGTGCAGAGGACAGAGTCATAACGAACATTACCGCAAAGCCCATACCCGCCGCCGTTGACGGCTTTTCAGAAACGCCTAAGAAGGGGCAGATACCCATAAAACGAGAGAAGATGAAGTTTTCGGTGACTATTGCCGCAAAGGCAATAAGCAAAAGCTCTTTAAATTCCATTACTGCTCCTCCTTCCTGTGCTTTTTGTCAAGGATTGCAAGGAGCTTGTTGACTCCCGCAACCACGAATGCGAGTGTGAAGAAAGCGCCTGCCGACATTATGAATATGAGCGCAGGCTCGTAGCTTTCGGGAAGTATTCTGTACCCGAGCAG
>JAFYTG010000100.1 GCA_017558945.1 Clostridia bacterium | reverse complement strand
ATGGTGCCTCCCGATATGCGCTGGGAATATGATTCGGCAGGCTCTCAGGTGCTTTCAAGTATCGTTGAAAAGCTTACCGGAAAGACTTTGTTTGATTTCCTGAACGAGCGTATCTTCACGCATCTTGATGCTTTTCATACCGCAGAGATACTCAAGACTAAGAACGGCGATACGTGGGGAGATTCTGCTCTTGTCTGCACACCGCGTGATATGGCGGCATTTGCGCGCTTTGTTATGAATAAGGGTATCTGGCATGGCAAAAGGCTTATGAGCTCCGATTATCTTGAGCGTGCTACGTCACGCCTTGCTGATAACAATATGGGAATTATGGCAGCGGGCTTTGATACATCCTTTTCATACGGATATGGATATCAGATATGGCGTGTGCGTGACGGGTTTGCCTTCAACGGAATGGGCTCTCAATTTACCGTCTGTCTGCCCGATTACGATCTTATCTTTGTGTGTACTGCAGACACGCAAGGATTATCAAGTGCCGAGGACCTTATAATTTCAGCGCTCTATGACCATATAGTCGAAAACCTCGAGAACGAGCCTCTTTGTGAGGATATTGATTCATATAATTCACTTCTGGCTTACGGCGATACTCTGAAGCTATACGCTATGACGGGGGATACCGAGTCGCCTTATTCCTCCGAGCTTGACGGAAGAGTATGGAAATGCGACACCAATCCTCTCGGATGGACACAATTTGCAATTACCTTTGAGAAGGATAATGCAGTGCTTCACTGGACAAACGCTCAGGGCAATAAGGTGTTACCCTTCGGTCTCTGTCATAATACCTTCGAAAAGTTTCCTCAGCTTGGCTACCAGAATGACCACGGCGGAGTTGTGACATCCGACGGCTTTATGTATAACGGTGCATTTTCAGCCGCTTGGCGCGAGGAGAAGAAAATACTCTTCAAGGGACAGATAATCGACCGATATTTCGGTCATTTTACTGCCGAGTTTTCCTTCAAGGGCGAGCGTGCGTACGTTCGCTTTGTTAAGGTTGCAGAGGGCTTCCTCGAAGAATATAACGGTACTATCATCGCGCACGCTTCAAATGAGCGCATATAAATCGTGGCGTCCTTTAAGGACGCCTTTTTTTCACAAATTTCCGTTTGACATAAGCAGCGTTTCGTGATAGAATATCCTTGCAAAGAAAATAAGGAGTCGTAAAGATGGTAAAAATTTTAAAAAACATTGCTTTTGCATTGTTGGTGATATCTATATTCAGCATAACCGTATCGGCGTTTGACGATATGCCAAGCGACTGGTCAACTCCCGCGCTTCAGAGTGCCGTTGACAACGGTCTTCTGACGGGTGACGGAAATCTCTTAAAGCCTCGCGAAAGCCTGACCAGAGCGCAGATGGCGGCAATTACCGCGCGTGCCTTCGGTGCATCCGTCGAGGGTGATATATCATCATTTACCGACGTGCCCGAAAATGCTTGGTACAGAAGTGATATGGCTAAGGCTTATCAGATGAACGTATTCAGAGGAGACGGCGCAGGACATATGAATCCGAACAACGCCGTAACTCGAGAGGAAGCGTTCACCGTGCTTGCAAGAGCCTTGTGCCTTGACGAAAATGCATCGGACAAGGCACTTGACGACTTTAGCGATAAGGAGCTTGTTTCCGCTTGGGCAAAGGGTGCCGTTTCCTCAATGGTTGAAAAGGGCTACGTCAACGGCTCGGACGGTAAGCTCAATCCTCGCGGTAATATAACCCGTGCCGAGTTTGCTCAGGTAATGTATAATCTTATTTCTCTTTATATCGACGGGGAAGAGGATCTTGAAAAAATCTCTGATGCAAACGGAAACGTCGTGCTTCGTGCAGGCGTTGATTTGATTGACGGGCGTTCCGTTCAGCGTGATTTGATTATTGCCGACGGGGTGACTGGTAAGGTGACACTCAAAAGCGTTAACGTAGGCTCGAGAATCGTTGTAAGAGGCTCCGTCGACCTTGCTTACTCCGGCTATTGCTCCGAGATAGCTTTTGCGGTATCCGACGCAAGTCTCACTCTTGAAAAAGGTGCGGATGTAGAAAAGCTTACACTTCCCGATGGCATTACAGTAACAGATAATTCCAAGCCCTCAACCCCTTCAACTCCCTCAACTCCCTCAACTCCCTCAACGCCCAAGAATGAAGAGGATATTTGGACTGACTTCCACTAAAAAATGACAAGCACAATTTTGTGCTTGTCATTTTTTT
>JAFYTG010000099.1 GCA_017558945.1 Clostridia bacterium | reverse complement strand
TATCAGCCTCCCCAAAAAGCAAATTGCTTTTTGGACTACATTCATTTGAACGAAAATCGACAGTTTTCTCAAAGAAAACTGTTAGCAAAACAAAGCTTTGCTGTCGAAATTCTTGAATTTCGACTTTCGATTATCGTTATAATATTACGGTATGCGAAATAAAATGTATTAATACGAAAAAAAGGAAATGGTTTATGGGAATTACTGAAATCATATTAATAGCCGTCGGACTTTCGATGGACGCATTTGCGGTAGCCGTCTGTAAGGGACTTGCAACAAAGTGCTTCTCGGTAAAGCGAATGCTGACTGTCGGTATATGGTTCGGAGGCTTTCAGGCTCTTATGCCGGCGATAGGATTTTTGCTCGGTACAAGCTTTGAAAAATACATCAAGTCGATTGACCACTGGGTAGCCTTTATACTTCTGTCAATTATCGGTATCAATATGATAAGAGAGTCGCGCTCCTGCGATGATGAGGGCTGTGACGATATGTCCTTTATGACGATGCTCCTTCTCGCACTCGCAACGAGCATTGACGCACTTGCGGTCGGTATTTCATTTGCTTTTTTGGGACTCGACAGCGTTGTTTTAACCTTCCTGATTATCGGCGTTATAACCCTTGTGCTCTCCTCTGTCGGCTTTTTTGTCGGCAATCGCTTCGGCTCAAAATACAAGAGTCGTGCCGAGCTTACGGGAGGTATAATACTTATTCTTATGGGACTTAAAATCTTGCTTGAGCACCTTGAGATAATAAGCTTTTAAAAATAAATTCAGGGCAGTGCCACACGGCACTGCCCTGTTCGTTTAATTATTGAGTGAAAAGCGCTTTGTGTACGCCTCGTATTCCTCGCGGAATTCCTCGGAATTAGTACGCCAAGCACGGAGAGATTCGTGAAGATTCATCTTCTGATGCGTCATATCAAGCACACAGCCTGCAATGTTTGAACAGTGACCTGCAACACGGTTAATATCGGTGAGAAGGTCAGACCATACGAAGCCCGCCTCAATTGAGCATCCGCCCTGCTGAAGTCTCATAATGTGATGAGAACGCAAGGTTTCCTTGAGCGAGTCGATAAGCTGGTCAAGAGGCTCAACGCGTCTTGCGGCGGTTATATCGTTGTTTATAAACGCTTCAATTGCGAGTCTTGAAATTTCGGTAACGGCATTACAAAGTACCTTAAGCTCGTGCATTGCGACGGGGGAGAATGACAGCTTCTTGTCACGCATTTCCTCTGTTGCCACAACAAGACCAACCGCGTGGTCGGAAATTCTTTCCACGTCACCTATCAGCTTGAGGAGCATTGCGGCGTCGTTGGAGTCTGCCTCGCTTATCGTTCTGCTACTGAGCTTTACAAGATACGAGCCTAAAATATCCTCATATCTGTCCGAGTTATCCTCTATTTCGCGAATACGTGTTGCAATTTCAGGTGAGTAGGTATCAAGCAATACGATAGCCATCTGTAACGCTTCAACCGATTCTCTTGCCATATCGAATGCAACCGAACGGCAACGCTCCATAGCAATGGGAGGAGTGTTGAGGAGACGTTCGTCAAGCTCTGCAATTTTTTCGGGAGCATCCGAATCGGGTACAAGCTTGCATACGAAGCCTTCAAGAAGCTTACCGCAGGGGAAGAGAACCGCGGTGCAGAATACGTTGAAGATGGAGTGAACGATTGCAATTCCGAATGAGCTTGCCGCATCGTCAAGAAGTGCGGGAGCAAATATTGAATCGGCAATAAGGTATAAGGATATTCCGAGCACAGTACCGATTATGTTAAAGAAAAGATGCACCATAGCGGCGCGCTTTGCGTTCTTGTTTGCGCCGACGGAGGAGAGAAGAGCGGTAATACACGTACCGATGTTCTGTCCCATAATAATTGGAATAGCCGCGCCGTAGGAAACCTGACCCGTTACTGCAAGCGCTTGAAGAATACCGACGGAAGCCGAGCTTGACTGGATTATAGCGGTGAGCACCGCACCTGCAATTATGCCGAGGATGGGATTCTTAAAGAGAAGGAATAATTCGGTAAATGCAGGAACTTCACTGAGTCCCGCAACCGCATCCGACATTGTTTCCATGCCGAACATAAGCGTTGCAAAGCCGAGAAGTATAAGACCCGTATCTTTTTTCTTGCTGTTGTTCAGGAACATATACATTACTATTCCGAAGAGAGCAAGAACGGGAGTGAATGACGAGGGCTTTAAAAGCTGAACGAAGAAATTCGACGAATCAATACCGCCAAGGCTGAGTATCCACGCCGTAACGGTTGTACCTATGTTTGCACCCATTATAACGCTGATGGCTTGCTTCAGGTTCATAATACCCGAGTTTACGAAGCCGACCACCATAACTGTCGTAGCGGAGGAGCTTTGAATGATAGCGGTAACTCCGATACCCGTCAGAAGACCTGCGAAATGATTGTTGGTAAGCTTGCCGAGAAGACCGCGAAGCTTTGAGCCTGCACGTCTTTCCAATGCCTGACCCATTACGTTCATTCCGAATAGGAAGAGACAGAGACCGCCAATGAGTGTCAACACGTCGAAAATATTCAATAAATCACGTCCTTTCTGTTAATGGAAGAAAGTTTTTCCGATTCTCTCCGATATTAACATAATAATTTATTTTTGTCAAGTTGATGCACTTGTATGTGTAAAATCTATGTAAAAACGCCACTCAAAAAGCAAAGGACTGTGAAAAATTTCACAGTCCTTTAAATCCTTGCATCTTCTCAAAGGATTTTACAATCTTCCTTCATGTTTAAATAAATATGGATTTTACGAAAAGGTGGTTAATTTTTCGGGAATATCACTCGGACGCTGGTGCCTCCGTTTACTACGCTGTACAGCTCGATGTGTGCTTGATGAAGCTTTGCGGCGTGCTTTACGATAGAAAGACCGAGACCCGTGCCTCCAACCTCCTTGGAGTGACTTTTGTCAACTCGGTAGAAGCGTTCAAAGACTCTCTCTCGGTATTCCTCGGGGATACCGATACCCGTGTCACATACGTTGAGGGTGACGTTCTTCTCGTTTTCCTTTATTTCCACCGATACCGAGCCGTTTTCACGGTTGTACTTGATGGCGTTGTCAACGAGGTTAAATATAATTCCGTCAAGCAGCTGAGGTATTCCGTCAATATACGTTTCCTTACCTGACAGAATAAGCTTGACTCCCGTACGGCTTGCCTTTGTATCAAGGAGCGAAAGAGTCTTTTCCGCAATTGCGTAGAGGTCAACTCTTTCCTTGACGAATTGCGTAGCACCCTCGTCAAGACGGGAAAGCTTTATGGTATCGTCGATAAGGTCGACGAGTCTTTGCGCCTCGGAATAAATGTTTGATAAAAATCTTTCCTTATCCTCCTCACGCACCATTCCGTTTTTCATAAGCTCCGCATAGCCCGAAATTGCGTGGAGAGGGGTTTTTAATTCGTGTGATACGTTTGCAGTAAACTCGCGTCGGATGAGAGCACTCTTTTCCTTTTCGCTCTCACGGAGAATGAGTATCGCAATGCTCTTGACGGCGCCGTTGTCAAAAACGGGGTCAGCCGAAAGCTCGTACTCCGCACCGTCGAGAATGATGTCGGCATCGGCGTGGTATCCGCTTTTGGCTTGGTTTATAAGCTCTCGGATGGCAGGTGAATGACTGTCCGTAAGCAGATTTCTCTCTCCGTCGCCGAGCGATAAAAGATTGCGTGCGGCGTGGTTTGATAAAATGACCTTGCCCGAGCCGTCAAGGATTATAAAGCCCTCTCGCAGAGCGTTCGCCGAGTCCTTGAAAAGCTCTGCTTCGGAGTCGGATACCTTTGTATTTATGACGGGGACTTCAATTTCCGACAGTGGCTCGTCCTCCTTCTGCCTTCCCTTACGGTAAAAAATTAAAAGAACGGCAAATATTAAAGCCGAGCATATGATAGAGGGAAAAGGCAGAGAAAGAGCCGTGAAAATGACGTTTGCTGAAATCAGTATAACGATTGTTGCGACGGTGTTGCGGCTTTTCATTGCTTTGCCTCGAGTCTGTATCCGATTCCTCGGACGGTTTCTATATATTCACCGCACTCTCCGAGCTTGGTGCGAAGAGTACCTATATGTACGTCAACTGTTCTCGTGCCTCCCGGAAAATCATCTCCCCATACGGATAACAGAAGCTGTTCTCGGGAGAATACCCTACACGGCTCTGCCATGAACTTTTCAAGCAGGTCGTATTCCTTGAGGGTGAGTCTTATTCTCTCTCCCGCAACGGATACGGTATGCTCTGCGGTATTGAGCGAGAGGCTTCCGACTGAGAGGTTTTTTCCGTTCTTTTCGGGCTTTGCACGGCGTAGCACCGCTTTCACACGGGAAAGCATTTCCATCATGCCGAAGGGCTTTGCAAGATAATCGTCTGCGCCGAGGTCAAGACCTATGACCTTGTCGTATTCGGTACTCTTTGCTGATGCGATGATAACCGGAATATCTGCCCAGGCAGGCTTTGAACGAAGCTTTTTGAGGATTGATATTCCGTCCTCACCGGGTAGCATAACGTCAAGCAGGATAAGACTGGGAATACGCTTGTCAAGTGCCTCGAAAAGCGCCTTGCCGTCAGAGAAGCCCTCTGCTTCGAAGGAAGATGCGGCAAGCGTATAAATCATTAAGTCTCTTGCAGAGTTGTCGTCTTCAACACAAAAAATCATAAAGTATCTCCTTCAAGTCGTTTGAGGGTTTTTGAAATTGGCAAGACCAAAAATCCTGCGGCAAGGTTACCGATGGCGTGCATTGCATCGAATGGCAGACCCGCAATTATCCATTTTATCATTGCGCTGAAATCAAGACCGAAAATAATCGCTTGAGCAGGTGCATAAAGTGCACCATACAAAAATCCGTGAAGGGCACATAATATCGGATAAACGAACATTGAAATCCTCGTGGGGATTTTTTTGGGCAAAAGCATAGTAAGTCCCCAAAGCACCGTCCATATATAAGTATATGGCATCCACCACAGATTGAAGCCTGCAATAAGTCCCTGCAAAAATACGTAGACGTAGATTGGAATAAGTGCCCGTGACCGATAGACGAGCGTGTATATCATAACGAGTGCCGCAAGCGGATGCACGTTAGGTAACGGCTCGAAAATTATCTTGCCGATAAGCATAAGTGCACCCAGCATTGCGAATACTATCAGGTCACGAAGTCGATTGTGAGTTCTGTTTTTCATTATTTGGTATATACTGCCTCGAATTTGTCACCGTCTGCGATAGGAGTGGAGGAAATGCCCGTCATAAGAGCCTCTCCGTCCTTGTAGAAGTACCAGTAAGCCGAGTCCTTTTCCCAGCTTGCCTCCTCACCGTCAACCTCGGTAACGTAAATGCCGAATTCTCCCTTGTCACCGTTGATTATTCCTTCTTCAAGAAGTGCATCTCCGAGGTTGTCCTTGTCGGTCTTAACTGCATATGCAACCTTGTTGCCGTCAGAATGTGTTACGATAAAATCAATTACAATCTTGTTATCCTCCTCGGGAACGGTATTGAGGTCTGCCGCAGTAGCGGAAATTTCACCGATTATATCCTTCTCGGGAAGCTCCTCCTTGCCGTCAACCTCGGGGGTCTCGGGTGTACAAGCGAAGAGCATTGTGCAGGCAAGTGCGAGTACGATTAAAGCTGATAAAATTCTTTTCATTTTTTCTCCTTATTTTAAGGCTTTGCGCCAATTTAAACGTATTTTTTTGCAATCTCCGTTACGTGCTCAAGCATTGCAACGTCGCGGATACCTTCGCTGAAGGCAAAGGGCATATCGCCGTGCTGACGATTGCCGAAGAAGTCACCGGGACCTCTCTTTTCAAGGTCGTATTCCGCAATTTTAAAGCCGTCATGACATTTGCACATAAAGGATAGACGCTCAAGTGCGTCGCGTGAGCTTGACGGAGTTATAAGCACGCAGGTGCTTTTTTCACTGCCTCGTCCCACTCGTCCTCTTAACTGATGAAGCTGAGCAAGACCGAAGCGCTCGGCGTTTTCTATTGCCATAACGGTGGCGTTTGGAACGTCTATTCCAACCTCGATTACCGTTGTTGAAACGAGTAAATCGAGATTGTGTGCGGCGTATTCCTCCATAATCTCCTTCTTGTCGGCAGGCTTCATCTTTCCGTGAAGCAGACCTACACGGTATGGAGAGAGTGTTTTTGAGAGTGTTTCGTGCATTTCCTCGGCGCTGAGCAGACCGTCGGTGCCCTCCTCGTCCTCCTCGACGAGAGGACAGATAACGTAGCCCTGACGACCCTTTGCGAGCTCCTCCTTCATAAAGGAATACATTCTCTCCTTTTTTGCGGGAGGAATGAGCACCGTCTGTATTTCCTGACGGCCCTTAGGCACCTCGTCTATTATGGATATGTCAAGTCCTGCGTAGAGGAACATTGCCAGCGTTCTCGGAATTGGTGTTGCCGACATTACCAGAGAGTTTGGGCTGTCCGCCATTGACAGAAGCTTTTCCCTCTGCTTTACTCCAAAGCGGTGCTGCTCGTCTGTGATTACAAGCTTGATTCCCGTGGCGTTGATTCCGCTTTCAAAAAGTGCGTGAGTGCCCACTAAAACAAGAGGCTCGTCCGAGAGAAGTCTTTCCTCTATCTGACGGCGTGCCGCCGCGGTAGTTGAGCCCGTGAGCAGATATACGGGTATACCGTGCTTTTCAAAAAAGCGCTCGAGATTCGCACCGTGCTGACGGGCAAGTATTTCGGTGGGCGCCATAATGACCGACTTTGCACCGTTTTTTGCAACGAGATACATTGCCGCCGCGGCAACCGCTGTTTTACCCGAGCCTACGTCACCCTGCAAAAGCCTTCTCATAGCACGACAACGTGACTTGCCGTTGCCCGTAAGATCTCCCGATATTTCACCGATAACACGCTTTTGAGCATTTGTCAGCTCAAAGGGGAGTGAATCGGTAAAAGGGGTCAGGTCGTGTGGCTTGAGCGGTGTTACGGTTTTGGTATCCTCCCGTCTCGAAAGGCGTATGGAGGCTAGCGCAAAGTTGAACAGCTCCTCGAAGGCAAAGCGCTCGGAGGCTCGTCTTGCTTCCTCACGGCTTTGAGGTCTGTGTATACTGAAGAACGAGGATTTGATATCGGGAAGTCCTTCCTCCTCGAGTATTTCCTCAAGCAGACTTTCGGCTACCTCCTCATTTTCGATGGCATCGAGGCAGGTATTTATTATTTTTGCAAGCTTTTTGCCGCCTATTCCCGAAACCGTGGGGTATACGGGTACGGCTTGGCTGTAATCCTCTCTCGGCTTTTCGTAGGATGGGGAAAACATAAACCAACCGCCCGTTGACCTTGTGACACGCCCGTAAAAGAGCCAATCCTCTCCCTGATGAAAGGTGGAGAGAAGATAGGGCTGGTTAAAAAATACGACGTTTACAAGAGGCTCGGAGTCGGACAGCCTTGCCGAAAATCTCACCACTCTCTTTTTTGAGGCGGTGTAGGCGATTCTCGGAGCAGAGCTTATTCTCATAACCAGCGCAGACGAATGCTCGGGTGAGGTTTCCGAGAGGGAATAGCGCGGAGTGTGGTCCTCGTAGGCTCTCGGAAATTTGCAGAGCAGGTCGTAGTAGGTTGAGACGCCTGCATTCTCGAGTGCCTCGGCGGTTTTTGCTCCCACTCCCGACAGACCTCTTACGCTGACTGCCTTGAGGTTAAGCATCAGCCCTTGACTATTTCTTCAACGAAGGCGTTGTCGGGCGTTGCAATGAAGTATACGATATCGTCAAAGTCTGCAATTATCATATTTTCAGCAATTGCAAGGTCTTCTGCCGAGTAGTTGGTGTGAGTTTGTATGAGATTTTCACGGCGTGTGTTGAACGCCTCGATGAGCATTTCACGGTTTTTGGCATCCGTGATTTTGAATACGCCCATTTCGTTGACGTTGGTGTTGGGAGAGGTTACGAAAATATAGGAGTCGATTCCTTCAAGCAGGTCGGCATTTCCGAAATAATAGTCGAGATAATCCTCGTCAAGCTCACGCTCCGAGCCATTCTGATAAACTATCGGAATTACGGAATAGTGTCCCGATGCAAGCAAGGAATCAAGTGTTTCCTGAACGCTGTAATCGGAGGGGGTAACTGTGCTTTCCTCCTTTATTTCAACGGTACTGCAGGAGACGAGAAGAAGTGCGAGTGTAACGGTTATGAGCAAAATAAGCTTTTTCATATCATTTACCTTTCTTGTACGAATATATTCCTATTATACATTATACCTTTTTTAGATAAAAAAAGCAATAGTACTTGTAATTTTTTTGCCTTTATGTTAAAATGTCCGAGTAACATTTTGGAAAAGAGGGATTTTATGACTTCAGCTCGCAACGAGGATAAGGCACTTCTTCGTAAGATGGGCAGATTTTGTTTTTTGTGCTGCCTTGTGTATTTTTCAAGCTATATTACCCGTAAAAGCTATAACGCCTCCATTCTTGCTATTATAAACGATGCAACGACGGGACTTTCAAAGACCGATACGGGTCTTGCGGTAACGGGTAGCTTTATAACCTACGGTATCGGTCAGGTGTTAAACGGCTTTCTCGGTGACAGAATACGTCCCCGTATTATGATTCCCTTGGGGCTTCTCGGAGCATCCGTCTGCAATATCCTGATTCCGTTTTGTCTGACTCCCGTCGGACTATGTGTGCTTTGGTGCTTCAACGGATTTTTCCAATCTATGATATGGCCTCCGCTCGTCAGAAGCATGAGTGAGAATTTTACTCTTGAATATTATAAAAAAGGCTCAACTCTCGTATCGGTTGCCTGCAGCGTTGCAACCATCGGCATTTATTTCCTCGTTTCGTTTTTCGTGGAGTATTTTTCCTGGAAAAACACGTTTTATTTCTGCGCTGTAATGGGTATCGTTACCGCTGTTCTTTGGTATATTATCGACGGAAAATATGATAAGCATCCCATCGTTGACCGTGACACGTACTCTACCTCCACTCCCGAGACTTCAAGCGTTAAAAAGCCTCCCTTCTGGAGCGTTGTTGTAATGTCGAGCGCTATCCCGATTGCCGTTGTAGTCGCGCTTCAGGGCGTTTTGCGTGACGGCATTGAGACCTGGATGTCATATTTCCTGAACGATGCCTACGGAATTGACACCTCGGGAGCGATTCTCTCGGTTGCCATCCTTCCCGTACTCAGTATTTTGAGTTACAGCGTCGGCTCCTTCTTCCAGAAAAAGACGGGCTGTCCGCTTACCTCAAACCTCATTCTCTGGGGCTTTGCATCCGTATTTTCCTTGACGCTCGTATTGTTTTATCAAAGCTCTGCAATTATCGGTATCGCAGGCGTTGCGGTACTGTCGGGTGCATCTCACGCAATTAACCTGATGCTTACCACCCGTGTTACTATATATTTTAAAAAGGTCGGCTACGTTTCTACCTTCTCGGGGCTTCTCAATTCTTTTACTTATATCGGTGCGGCGATTGCAACCTACGGAATTGCAGACATCACCGAAAAATATTCCTGGTCGGTCATTATGGCACTCTTCCTTGGCGTTTCACTTCTTGGAATCATCTTCACCTTGATTGCTCTTCCCAAGTGGAAGAGATTTATAAAATAACACTCTTGAGGCGGTTAAAAACCGCCTCTTTTTTCTTGGTCTGCCTTTCACGTTTTTTGCTTCATTTTTAGTGAATTTTGTATTTAAAGCATTTTTTGATATCTTGATTTTACAAAATGGGTTAAAAAAATGCCTTTTTGTTGGTCAATTTGCACAAAAAAGAAATCTTTTGTGGGATGTTTTTAACAATGTTTTGATTTGAACCTTACATACCCTTGACTTTGCGATTTAAAAGAGGTAAAATAATCAAGATGATAAAAGCCGTGACGAGCGGTTATAAATAATAAGAAGGTTATTATGAGTTGTGGGAAAACGAGAGCGATGACAAGGTTTACAAGCCCTGCCGTTTTGTTCGTGATTGATTTAATAGTTGCCAATATCTCTTATTTCTTTATTAAGCTTACCGAGTGTGGATTTGTATTTTCGGAGCTGGATATGGGTAAAATGCTTGTTATGATACCCGTCAGTGCCGTGTGCTTTTCCGTACTCTTTTTTGCAGGGCGCGTATATAAGGTAGCCTGGAGATTTTCTTCCATGGCAGACTTTTTTCGCCTTGCTTTTTTTACGGACGCAGCACTGTTTATAAGCCATATAACCGTTGGCTTGTTAACTGCTGAGCGTACTCTTTATATCACGGGCTTTTTACTTCACGCTTGCGTGTGTATGCTGTGTAGCGGAATCGTCAGAATTTTCGTCCGTCATACCGCAATGAAGGAGCGGTCTGCAAGACGCCGTCGCCGTATGCTTGAGGAGGGAGAGAGCATCCGTGACTTCGGAAAGACTCTTATCGTAGGCGCAGGCGGTGCAGGACTCAGGCTTATGGGAGAAATTCGCACCGAGGCGTTTTTTGAAAAGTGTAATCCCGTCTGCTTCGTTGACGATAACGAAACTAAGCTTGGATTCTTTATATCGGGTATACCGGTTGCGGGTACCTGCTCGGATATTCCTTCTCTTTGTAAAAAATATAACGTAAAGACTGTTTTTCTTGCAATTCCGTCTATGGATACTTCGAGACGCCGTGAGATTATTTCTCTTTGCCTTGAAACGGGTGCGGACGTACATTCCGTTCCGTCATTCGCCGAAATAATGAACAACAGGAAATCGTCTATGCTTGTAAAGAAGGTCAAAATAGAAGACCTTCTCGGACGAGAGCCCGTCAATATGAACATCGAAAGCGTTATGGGCTACGTTGAAAATAAGACGGTGCTGGTAACGGGCGCGGGAGGCTCGATAGGCTCGGAGCTTTGCCGTCAGCTTGCCTCACATTCTCCAAAAAAGCTTGTGCTTTTCGATATTTACGAGAATAACGTATACGATATTCAAAACGAGCTTAAGCGCAGATATCCGAGCCTTAACACCGAGACTCTTATCGGCTCTGTCAGAGATTACGCAAGGCTTGAGCAGATATTCAAGTCACGTCGTCCCGATATCGTATATCACGCTGCGGCACACAAGCACGTGCCCTTGATGGAGGACAGTCCCAACGAGGCTATAAAGAATAACGTTTTCGGTACTCTCAATACCGTCCGTGCGGCTCACGAGTCGGGCGTTCAAAGGTTTGTTATGATTTCCACCGACAAGGCGGTAAATCCCACCAACGTTATGGGCGCGACCAAGCGTATGTGCGAAATGATAATTCAGGCTTGGAATAAAAAAAGCGAGACCGATTTCGTTGCGGTACGCTTTGGCAACGTACTCGGTTCAAACGGCTCGGTTATTCCTTTGTTTGAAAGACAGATTGCCGAGGGAGGTCCCGTTACCGTAACGCATCCCGATATTATCCGATATTTTATGACCATTCCCGAGGCAGTTTCCCTCGTTTTGCAGGCAGGTGCATCGGCAACCGGCGGTGAAATTTTCGTGCTTGATATGGGTGAGCCCGTCAAGATAGCCGACCTTGCAAAGAATATGATTAAGCTTTCGGGCTTTGAGCCCGACGTTGACATCAAGATTGAGTATACGGGTCTCCGTCCCGGCGAGAAGCTTTTTGAAGAGCTTTTGATGGATGAGGAGGGGCTCCGCTCAACCGATAATAAGCTTATTTACGTTGGACAGCCAATAGAGTTTGACGAGGAGCGCTTCTTCTCGCGTCTTGAAGAATTGAAGGTGGCGGTGGAGGATGATTCTCTTCCCATTCGCGAAATAATCTCTGAGCTTGTACCGACGTATATAAATCCTGATAAAAAGGATAAATAATAATTATTATTAATAATGTTTTTAGAACAGTATAAGGGTGAAATGTTATGAAAGCGCTTATTCTCAATTCAGGTCTTGGTCGCCGTATGGGTGTTTTGACGAGTGAGCATCCCAAGTGTATGACGGAGGTTTCCTCTAAGGATACCATACTCAGCCGACAGCTGAAAATGATTAAAGAGGCAGGTATTCGTGACGTCGTTATGACAACGGGGCTTTTCGATGACGTTCTCGTGAATTATTGCAGGTCGCTTGACTTAGGTCTTAATTACGAGTTCGTTAAGAATCCCATATACGACCGGACGAACTATATCTACTCTATGTATTGTGCGAGGGAGAGTCTTGTGGGAGACGATATCCTTCTTATGCACGGTGATCTGGTTTTTGAAAATACGGTGCTTGACGCAGTGCTTGAAAGCTCTGATAGCTGTATGACTGTCAGCACGACTCTGCCGCTTCCCGAAAAGGATTTCAAGGCGGTGCTTGCCGACGGTCACATAGCTTGTGTGGGAATTGAGTTCTTCAACAGTGCGGTTGCTGCTCAGCCTCTTTATAAGATTCTTGAAAAGGATTTCAGGATATGGCTTGATAAAATAGTTGAGTACTGCGAAAACGGTCAGGTGAAGTGCTATGCCGAAAATGCCTTTAACGAGGTGTCAAACGCTTGTCGCATTCTTCCTCTTGACGTAAAGAATGCTCTTTGCAACGAGATCGACACTCCCGAGGACCTTGCGGTCATTACCGCAAAGGTGTACGAGGTGGACAACAGACGAGTGTATATGTGCTTTGCTGCCGACCTTATTCACAGCGGTCACGTATCTATAATTAAAAAGGCGTCAAGACTCGGCAGACTTACCGTCGGCGTTCTTTCGGATGATGCGGTTGCAGAGTACAAGCGCCGTCCGATTTTGCCCGTTGACGAGAGAAAGATACTTTTTGAAAGCATAGTCGGCGTATCCGACGTAATTGTTCAGAATACCTTGAGCTACCGAGAGGTGCTTGAGACTCTCCGTCCCGACTACGTTGTGCACGGAGACGATTGGCGAGAGGGCGTTCAGAAGCCCGTTCGTGACGAGGTTGTTTCCATCCTTGCATCCTACGGAGGAATACTCGTTGAATTTCCTTATACCAAAAAGGAGCTTTTTTCAAAGCTTGAGGAAAAGCTTAACTGATTCTTTGAATTAAAAATGGATAAAGTTGTTTACAAACGGGAATTTTAATGATATAATGATTTGAAGCGGTATGTAAACTACACACATTTATAATGGAGAACAAAATGAAGAAAGTAATGCTTGTTTTCGGCACCCGTCCCGAAGCAATTAAAATGTGTCCTCTCGTTAAGGAGCTAAAGACAAGAAAAAATATCGAAACTGTCGTATGTGTTACAGGTCAGCACCGTTCGATGCTTGACAGAGTGCTTGAGACCTTTGAGGTCGAGCCCGAATACGATTTATCTATAATGAAGGAGCGTCAGACACTCTTTGACGTTACTATAAATATTTTGGACAGAATTCGCGAGGTTATGGAAAAGGAAAAGCCCGACCTCGTGCTTGTTCACGGAGATACCTCCACGACCTTCGTGACCGCTCTTGCGGCGTTCTATATGCAGATACCCGTAGGTCACGTTGAGGCAGGACTCCGTACCTATAATATGTACTCCCCGTATCCCGAGGAGTTCAACCGTCAGGCTGTGGGACTCGTTGCAAAATATCATTTCTCTCCCACCGAGCTTTCCCGTGACAATCTTCTCCGAGAGGGCAAGGACCCGAGCTCGATATACATCACGGGCAATACCGCCATTGACGCACTTAAAACCACCGTCAGAGCAGATTACACTCACCCCGAGCTTGAATGGGCAAAGGGCTCAAGACTTATTATGATAACTGCACACCGCCGTGAAAATCTCGGTGAGCCGATGGAGCATATGTTCCGTGCGATAAGACGAATCATTGACGAGCACGACGACGTACGCGCAATTTACCCTATACATATGAATCCTGCAGTAAGAGAGATTGCCTCAAGGCATCTTTCGGGCTGTGACAGAATAAAGATAATCGAGCCTCTTGACGTGCTTGATTTCCATAACTTCCTGGCAAACTGCTATATGATACTTACCGACAGCGGTGGAATACAGGAGGAGGCGCCCTCTCTCGGAAAGCCCGTTCTCGTAATGAGAGACACCACCGAGCGTCCCGAGGGTATCAAGGCAGGAACTCTCAGACTCGTCGGCACCGACGAGAACATAATTTACGAGAATTTCAAGGAACTTCTCGAAAGTCCGGATGCATATAATAGTATGAGCAGGGCATCCAATCCCTACGGAGACGGAAATGCCTGCCGTCGCATAGCGGACATTATAGAAAAATAGGTGAATTTATGTGTGAAAAAACAACAGACCTTGAGCTTCGCGCGAAGATTGAAGAGGTCGGAGCACAATTTTTGCTGAAGGGACAGCTTGATTCCTTTGGACTTATAACCCGAGGCAATATCAATACTACCTACTGGGTCAACTACAAGAACCCCGATAAGCGTTATATTTTTCAGAAGGTAAATACCTACGTATTCCGCCAGCCTCGTCAGATAATGCGGAATATAGATTACGTTACCGAGCATATAAGAAGTAAAAATAAAGATACCGATAAATGCTCACTCCATTTTTACCATACCGCAGACCGTGATAATTTCTGGTTTGACAGTAAGGGAGAATTTTGGAGAGTATATAATTTCGTAACGGGTAGCGTTACCTATCAGATAAGCTCAGATCCATTGGTGCTTTATATGGCGGGACGTGCCTTCGGTGAATTTCAGACACACCTTTCCGACTTTGACGCATCTCTTCTTTTTGAGACAATTCCCGATTTTCATAATACCAAGAAACGTCTTGAGAAATTTTTCGAGGACGTTGAGCGTGACGAGTGCGGTAGGGTAAACGAGGTAAAGGCTGAGATAGAATACATTGCCTCCTGCCGCGAGAAAGCAAGCCGTCTGACCAATATGCTTGAGGCGGGCGAGCTTCCTCTCAGAGTTACTCACAACGATACAAAGATAAACAACGTGCTTTTTGACGAGGTTACAAAAGAGCCTCTCGTCGTTGTTGACCTCGATACCGTTATGCCGGGACTTGCGGCACACGATTTCGGAGACGCCGTACGCTTTGCCGCTAATACCGCTGAGGAGGACGAGCCCGATACCTCAAAGGTTTCTCTTGATTTAAACCTTTACCGCGCATTTGCCGAGGGATTTGTTGAGGCAACCGCGGGAGAGCTTAACAAGGCTGAGATTGAAAGCCTCGCACTCGGTGCGTTTACCATAACCGTTGAGCTTGCGCTTCGTTTTCTTGATGACTATATTACCGGAGACAAGTATTTTAAGACTAAATACGAGGGACACAATCTCGTAAGATGCCGTTGCCAGCTTGCTTTAGCGCGTGATATGGAGAAAAAATTTGACGAAATGAACAAAATTGTTCTTGAAACGGCACAAAAAAAGTTAAAAACGGAGATTTTTTGAAAAAATTGAAAAATTTTTAACAAACTCTTGCCAAAATCCGTAAACTGTTTTATAATGATATACAGTTAAAAATTTATCTTAATATAAAAGGAGACTAAACAAATGGCAGTAAAAGTAGCTATTAACGGCTTTGGCCGTATCGGACGCCTTGCGTTCAGACAGATGTTCGGTGCTGAGGGATACGAAATCGTTGCAATCAACGACCTTACCAGCCCCGCTATGCTCGCTCACCTTCTCAAGTACGATTCCGCTCAGGGCAGATATGCTCTCGCTGATACCGTTACCGCTGATGAAGAGAACGGCACTATCACCGTTGATGGAAAGACCATCAAGATCTACGCTGAGAAGGACGCTGCAAATCTTCCTTGGGGAGAGCTTGACGTTGACGTTGTTCTCGAGTGCACCGGTTTCTACACCTCTAAGGCTAAGAGCCAGGCTCACATCGATGCAGGCGCTAAGAAGGTTGTTATTTCTGCTCCCGCAGGCAACGATCTTCCCACCGTCGTATTCAGCGTAAACGAAAATACTCTTACCAAGGATGACACCATCATTTCTGCTGCATCCTGCACCACCAACTGCCTCGCACCTATGGCTAAGGCACTTAACGACTACGCTCCCATTCAGAGCGGTATCATGTCCACCATTCACGCTTTCACCGGTGACCAGATGGTTCTCGACGGTCCTCATAGAAAAGGCGACCTTCGTCGTGCTCGTGCTGCTGCTGTTAACATCGTTCCCAACTCTACCGG
>JAFYTG010000098.1 GCA_017558945.1 Clostridia bacterium | reverse complement strand
GTAATTTACGGGAGAGCCCCATACATCGCCAAACGCCTTCACCATTTCAAGCACGGAGTAGCCGTTGCCGGTACCGACGTTGATATAGTCGATTCCGTTCATTCTGCCGGTATACACGATAGCCTTAAGATGTGCAAGTGCAAGGTCGACAACGTGGATGTAGTCACGAACGCCGGTACCGTCCTTTGTATCGTAATCGTCACCGAATACGCTGAGGCACTCAAGCTTACCAGCCGCAACCTTTGCAATATAAGGAAGAAGGTTGTTGGGAATGCCACGGGGATCCTCACCGATAAGGCCGCTTTCGTGTGCACCGATGGGGTTGAAGTAACGAAGAACACAAACGGAGAGATTGGGATTGGCGTGAGCGGTATCCTTAAGAATACGCTCAATCATAAGCTTTGTCTCGCCATAGGGGTTAGTTGTAGAAAGGGGGAAATCCTCACGGATCGGAACGCTCTCGGGGAGGCCGTAAACGGTCGCAGAAGAGCTGAAAACAATTCTGTATACATTGTGTCGAAGCATGCAATCAAGGAGATTAAGCGTGCTTGTAAGGTTGTTGTGATAATACTTTACAGGGAGAGCGACAGACTCACCAACCGCCTTAAGGCCTGCAAAATGAATTACCGATTCGATATCGGGGTGGGAAGCAAAAACCTCCTCCAGAGCCTCCATATCGCAAAGGTCACACTTGATGAACTCGGGACGCTTGCCCGTAATAGTTTCGATTCTGTCAAGAACACACAATTTGCTGTTGCAAAGGTTGTCGACGATGATAACCTTATCACCTGCACTTAAAAGCTCTACAACGGTGTGAGAGCCGATATAACCTGTACCGCCCGTTACGAGAATAGACATACATGCCTCCAAAAATAATCATTAGATAGACAAAAAGAGCAGATTACCTGCTCTTTTTGATATAATTAGTTAGCGTATACGCTAACCTGCTTCTTGCCACCAGAGATGTGCTCGAACTTAACGGTACCGTCAATAAGAGCATAGAGGGTGTCATCGGAACCGATACCGACATTGGTGCCGGGATGGATCTTAGTTCCACGCTGTCTAACAAGAATGTTACCAGCGATAACTGCCTGACCGTCTGCCTTCTTTACGCCAAGACGCTTAGACTCAGAGTCACGGCCGTTCTTAGTAGAACCAACGCCCTTTTTGTGAGCAAAGAACTGTAAACTAAGCTTTAACATTTCGTTTTCCTCCATAATTAGTAATTGGCAATTTGCCGTAGATTGTGGCTATATCTCTTTTTCAATCTCTCTTACGTCGAGATACTCATAGTAATCCTCGATAAGATCCATGAGCTGATAGAAATAAGCCTGTATAAGACCGGAGATTGCGTACTGCTTTCTTTCATCTGCCTCATATTTGGGCAATGCAGATTTTGCAATCAAACGGATATTCGTGGTTTTGTCATCAATAGAATAGTCAACGCGAGAATCGTAAGTAACCTCGATAGCGTTGATGATGAGCATCGTCATAGAAGACAATGCAGCGCAGAGTATATCCTCACCGGATTCAGCGAATCCCGTGTGCCCCTGCTCCTCAAAGCCGTAATAGAAGCCGTCAGCCTTATAGAAACATACCGTTGTCATTGATTAACCCTCGATCTTTTCGATCTGAATCTTCGTATAATCCTGGCGATGACCGATCTTTTTCTTCTCGTTCTTCTTAGCCTTATACTTGATTACGTCGATCTTCTTGGATTTACCATTCTTAACAACGCTTGCAACTACGGTTGCACCTGCTACATAGGGAGTACCAACAGTAAGCGACTCGCCGGAAACGCAAAGAACCTTATCAAAGGTAACCTTCTCGCCTTCCTCGAGGCCAAGCTTCTCAACGAAGACAACATCGCCTTCGGAAACCTTGTACTGCTTTCCACCTGTTACAAAAATAGCGAACATGAAAAAGCACCTCACTTTCGTGTGTAATCGCTACCATAGGCGTGTAAAATTGCTACAACTTGTCTGCCCATCAGTATGCGTCAGTGTATTATAACACTTAAAACCTCATTTGTCAATAGATTGGACAAAAATATTTGTATAAATTTCCTAAATTATTCGCAGCCTTCGCAATCTTCGCAATCACCGCCGCAACCAACGAGGTCGGTATCGCCAACAAGCTCGCCACAAGCGGGACAAACAAGCTCCTCAATCTCGATGTCGTCGGTGAAGCAGATCTTCTCTCCGCAGGAGGGACACTCGATTTCGTAATAGTCCTCATCCTCCTC
>JAFYTG010000097.1 GCA_017558945.1 Clostridia bacterium | reverse complement strand
TTGCCGAGAAAATTATAAACGAGGCGGAAAAATACGGAATTTCCAACAAGGATATAATAGTTGACCCGTTGGCGCTTACCGTTTCGGCAGACAAAAACGCCGCCACCGAAACGCTCCGTGCCGTAAAAATGCTTCGTGAGGGACTTGGCGTACACACCTCTCTCGGTGTTTCAAACGTCTCCTTCGGTCTTCCCGAGCGTGAGCTTGTAACCTCATCCTTCTTCACGCTTGCACTCGGTCAGGGGCTTTCTGCGGCAATAATGAACCCTCACTCGATTGAAATGAAAAAGGCTTATCACTCATACCTTGCACTTGCGGGGCTTGACGAAAGCTGCGTAAAATATATCGAATTTGCCGCAAGCATTCCCAAGGCGGTTGAAAGCACCGTCACCGCTTCTCAAAAGAGCGAGGAGGAGTACAAATCCGAGCTTCAGCGTGCTATAATCAAGGGACTTCGCGAGGATTCGGCAAAAATAACCTCTGAGCTTCTTAAGACGTCAGCGCCTCTCGATATAGTTCAGAACGAGATAATCCCCGCGCTCGACGTTGTGGGAGTGGGATTTGAAAGCAAGACCGTTTACCTCCCCTCTCTGCTTATGAGTGCCGAGGCGGCAAAATCCGCCTTTGAGGTAATCAAGACGGCAGTGCCCAAGGACAAGACCTCAAATAAGGCAACCGTCATCATTGCTACCGTAAAGGGAGATATTCACGATATCGGTAAAAATATCGTGAAGCTCTTGCTTGAAAACTACGGCTTTAACACCATCGACCTCGGACGTGACATGCCTGCAGAGACGGTCGTGGAGGCGGTAAAAAAGCACAACGCTTCAATCGTCGGACTCAGTGCTCTTATGACAACCACCGTTCCCGCAATGGAGGAAACGATTAAGCTTTTAAGAGAGACGGCGCCCGAATGTAAGGTGATTGTCGGAGGTGCTGTGCTGACTCAGGAATACGCCGATATGATTGGCGCCGACAAATACGCCAAGGATGCTATGGAAGCAGTACGCTGGGCTGAACAAATCAACTGATACAAAAAATAAAAACGCCTCGTTTGAGGCGTTTTCGTTTTATAAGAGTTATTTATCAGACTTCTTGGTCAAGGCAATAGCAACGAGTGAGCTTATGCACAAGAGGAAGGGGTAGAAAAGCTTGGGGATAATTTCGAGTGCGGAGATTTGCGAGCCCAATGCCGAAACGGCGGAAATGGCAACGAGCATCTGTGCGCCGTAGGGAATAATTGCCTGAAATACGCAGGAGAAGGTATCGAGAATAGACGCCGCCTTTTTAGGTGAAATGCCGTATTCCTTTGCAATCTCATTCGCAATGGGGTTAGCCATAACGATAGCGACGGTATTGTTAGCGGTGGCGATATCCATAACGCCAACCAAAACACCCATACCTACCTGACCGCCCTTTTTACCACGGAATACCTTTTTGATTCCCGAAAGAAGCGCATCAAATCCGCCAAACTCACGAATGAGAGCACAGATTGCGGATACAAGCACGGTAACGATAATGGTCTCGAACATTCCCTCTGCGCCCTTGCCCATAGCGGCAAGGAGGTCGGTAGGCTTTGTAGCGCCCGTCAGGAGCATTATAGCCGAGCCCGACACGATACCCGTCAAAAGCACGACGAAAACGTTTATACCGATTATACCGCCAATGAGAACGAGAACGTAAGGAATTATCTGTATAAGGTTGTAATCCCTTGTAACCGCTCCGCCAATCTCACTGTTGAGAGACATTATAAGCACTACAACGAGAGTAATCACTGCCGCGGGAAGCGCTATAAAGAAGTTTTCCTTGAACTTATCCTTCATTTTACAGCCCTGACCGTTACAAGCGGCAATGGTGGTATCCGAAATGAAGGAGAGGTTGTCACCGAACATTGAGCCTCCGATTACGGTTGCCACGCAAAGTGACATATCGAAGCCCGAGGCATTTGAAACCGCCACGGCAATGGGAGTTAAAAGCGTAATCGTTCCGACCGACGTGCCCATTGCGAGTGAGACGAAGCAGGCAACCACGAAAAGAACTATAACGGCGTATTGCTCGGGGATTATCGAAAGCATAAAGTATGCAACGCTTTCCGCACTCTCTCTGCCTACGACACCAACGAAAATACCTGCCTCAAGGAAGATGAGAATCATAGTGAATATGTTTTTATCTCCGACTCCCCGTCCCATTATCTCAAGCTTTTTGTCAAAGTCGAGAGCTCTGTTCTGGAGACACGCCACAAGAAGCGCTACCAAAAACGCAACTACTATCGGGATATTGTAAAATCCCATCTGTATATCGAGAACGTATTCAAACAGAATACCGAGTCCAAGATATAAAACCAAAAATACACCTATCGGCAATAATGCCGCAACGTTTCCTTTTTTCATATCATCCTACCTTTTTTACATTTTATGATTACATTTTACCATAAACGCAAAATTATTTCAACCGATTCCGAAAAGTTTTCCTAAATACCTCGGCTTTTGTATTCGTTGGGAGTCATTCCCGTTTCCTTTTTGAAAAGGCGTGAAAAATTTCTCGGGTCAAGACCTACGGCAAGAGCCACCTGAGAAACGTTGAAATCTCCGCTTTTGATAAGTGTACAAGCGTGGCGGATTCTCATAGACGTAAGATATTTATAAGGAGACGTGCCCACACGCCTTTGAAAGAGAGAGGAAAAATACGCCCGTTCAAGACCGACGGCATCGGCAATATCCGAAACGTCTATCGGCTCGTTATACCGTGTACCCATTATACCTACCACACGCTCGACCCACTCGTCCGAGGAGAAGCCGTTTTCTCCCTTTAAAAGTGTACCTAAAAAGCCGTAAACGCAGGAGGTGAGAAAAAGAGAATCGCCAACGCTCTCCCCTTCCCAATATTCAAGCATTTTTTCCGCCCAGCCGTAAAGCTCGTCAAAAAGCTCATCGGGAGCAAAGGGATTTTCCGAGGTTATACCTGCACGACGCAAATATCTGCCCATTGTAATTGAATCGACTCCAAACCAGATTCCTCGTCGCGGGTCACGCTTATCGGCGGTATGGGTTACGGTATCTCCCGGAAGAAGTATATAGCATTTTCTCGGTGACACCTCAAATTCCCGACCGTTTATAACAGCCGAGCCATAACCCTCAACGCAAAGCTCCACGATATACACGTCACGGACAACGGGGCCGAATACCGCACCTGGCTTGAGATCGTACTCCCTTTCGCAATAGCATACCGACGGCTCCTCCCGTCCCGTAAATTTTTTCTGTACTATCATATTTTTACTCCGTCAAACAAATTGAAGATTATTACAAACAAATAATACTTGCAAAAAGTCTTTTTATTCAATACAATAATACCATAAAAATCCAAAAGGAGCAAGAAAAAATGAAAAACAATTTGAATGTTGCGGTTATAAGCTGCAGTTATATGGCAGAAAGACATATGGAGGGGGTTATTGCAAAGGAGGGAGCAACTCTTTATGCAATCTGCGATAACGCAACCGACGGAAGACTTGAGCGCTGTCAGGAAAAATACAAGCCAATCATAGCGACTACCGATTGGCGTGAGCTTGTGAATGACGAGAAGGTTGATGCGGTTGTAATCGTTACTCCCGATGACCTTCACCTTGAAATGACCGAGGCATTCCTTATGGCAGGAAAGGACGTGCTCTGTGAAAAGCCTATGGCTCTCACGGTTGAGGAATGTGAAAAAATGATGGAGGCAGAGAAAAAGAGTGGTAAGACTCTTATGATAGGTCAGGTCTGCCGTTGCACTCCCGCCTTCGTTATGGCAAAGAAAATGATTGAGGAAGGAAAAATCGGCGAGCTTACCTTCGTTGAGAGCGAATACGCGCACGATTACGCCAAGGTGAGAGGATACAACGATTGGCGTGTAAATCCTCGTCGTGAGGGCTTTATCGGTGGAGGCTGTCACGCAGTCGACCTGCTCCGTTGGATTGCAGGTAATCCCACCGAGGTACACGCCTACACAAACCACAAATATCTCACGGATTGGCCTGTAAACGATACGACGGTTGCGATTTATAAATTCCCGAATAACGTTATAGGCAAGGTATTCGTATCAATCGGATGTAAGAGAGGCTACACCATGCGCTCCTGCTTCTACGGAACGAAGGGTACAATTATCTGCGACAATACCTCTCCCACCCTTCAGCTCTTTGAAGCCTTTGACGAAAACGGAAACGAGATAAATCACACCGTAGCAAAGGAGGTGCCCGTCGAGGTAAACAACCACAATATCACAGCCGAAATCGACGTATTTATCGACGGAATCACGGGTAAGAAGAACATTCTCGTCACCTCTCTTGAGGGCGCTTCATCGGTAGCGGTCTGCTGTGCAACGGTTGAAGCCTCCAAAAAAGAAGAAACCGTGAAAATTCGTTACCCCGAGGTATAATTTATGTTAAAGGCAGGATTTTCAAGGCTTGACGTAACTCCTCCTCTCGGAAGCTTTATTTCGGGATATTTCATCAAGCGCTACGCAAAGGGAGTCCTTGAGCCTATTTTATTAAACGCACTGGCACTTTCTGACGGTAATACAACCTCAATTCTGATTGCAGGGGATTTACTCGGAATACGCAAAAATTACTGTGATGAAATTCTCGCACTCATCAGTGAAAAAACAGGTGTTCCGACAGATAATATCACAATATGCTGTCTGCATCAGCATACGTCAATCGCCCTGCGTGATACGGCAAACAACAACGTCATGAAGGACAAGTGCTATCTTGAATACCTTTATCGCAAATTCATCGATGCCTCCGTAATGGCTATAAACGATTTAACCGAGGCAAAAATCTCGACGGCAGAGGCTGAGACGAGTGAAAAAATATCCTTTATCCGTAGGTATATAATGAAGGACGGAAGGGTTGAAACAAACCCTCACGGCAAAAAGGACAAGATTTTAAAGCCGTATTACGATGCCGACAACACCGTACGTCTGATACGCTTCAAAAGACACGGTGCAAAAGATATTGCACTCGTCAACTTCTCGACTCACGCAGACGTCGTTCACGGGGAATATTTCTCCTCTGATTGGCCGGGATTTACAAGAAGCTTTGTGGAAAATGACCTCGAAAACGTTTCCTGCATTATGACCGTCGGCTGCGAGGGTGATTCTAATCACGCAGACTTCACGCTTGACGAATACCGTGACGGATACGAACACGCGCGGCATATGGGACGAATTGTTGCCGATGCGGTTGTCGGTATGTGGGATAATACCGAGGATGATACACCGACCGATATTCTCTGCCGTAAGGAGCTTTTATTCAACAAGACACGTACGGACGGTGAAGAGCGTTACGAGGAATGCGTCAAGCTTCTCGCAGACCCGAACAATAACACAGCCGACGGCTCGAAAATTGAATTACTCGGCAACGCCTCAAGAATCGTTGGGCTTCGGAATCAGCCGATATATCAAAAGCTTCCGATGTCCTCTATATGCTTCGGTCGTATCGGTATCATAGGCTTTGGCGGAGAGCCGTTTACAAGGTACGCCGTCAGAATAAGAGAAAAGCTTCCCGACAGATTTATAATAACTCTCGCCTGCGCCAACGGAATGGAGGGCTATCTTCCTATTAAAGAAGCATTTTCCGAAGGAGGATACGAGGCAGGTGCATCTCCCTTCAGTCCAAGCCTTGAGGACGATTGCACAAAAGTGGCAGTTAAGCTATTAAACAAAAACGGTTGAGCGTTATGCTCAACCGTTTATTCTTATTCTTCGTCAAAATCCCAGTTATACTTTGCGATTTCGTTTTCAAGAAGGTCAACCGCACGTCTGATATCGTTATCAAGCTGTTCACCCTTGGGAATTTCACGTTCAATCGTGAACGCACCCTGATACTTAAGCTCGTGAAGCTTGCGTACAACCTCGGGGATATTTGCCTTACCCTCTCCGAGAGGTACCTCCTTACCGAGCTTTCTGCCGCTTGTGGGGAAAAGTCCGTCCTTACAATGTGTTCCGCGGACGTACTTACCGAATACGTCGAGCGCATCAACGGGGTTACCGTTTCCGTAAAGAATAAGGTTGGCGGTATCAAGGTTTACACCGAGATTTTCTCCGCCTGCATCCTCGATTGTACGAAGAAGAGTCATAGGAGTTTCCTGACCCGTTTCAAAGTTAAAGGACTGACCGTTTGCCTTGATGGTAACGAGGAGGAACTTAAGAAGGGTTATAAAGCTCGTGTAGGTCGGGTCGTTGGGGTTGGGAGGAATAAATCCGCAATGGGTTGCGATATCCGTAACGCCGATCTTCTTTGCCCAGTGAGAAGCCTGAACAAGCTCGTCATATCTTCTTGAGCGGAACGCCATGGGAATAATTCCCCAAGTTTCAAATATATCCTCATATTTTCCGTGACCCGGATTAAGCATGGGTGAAGGAGTCCATCCCGCCCATACGTTTGAAAGAGAAACGTCGTACTTATCGCAAAGCTCAAGCACGAAATCCGCCGATTCCTGAGTACGCTCTGCAACGCTCCATGACATAAGCTGGCAGGAGTGAAGTCCGAATTTATTTATTCTCTGAAACTTTTCCTCGAGAATCTGTCTATTTGGGTGCATACCTATAAAAAGGCCTATTTTTGGTGTTGCCATAATATATTTCTCCTTTAATTATTCTTCAAAATCCCAGTTATATTTTGCCATTTCGGTCTGAAGAAGCTCTATTGCATTTCTGATATCGATATCCTTCTGCTCACTCTGAGGAATCTCACGCTCAATGGTGAACGCTCCCTGATACTTAAGCTCGTGAAGCTTGCGTACAACCTCGGGGATATTAGCCTTACCGACACCGAGCGCAACCTCCTCGCCCGCCTTTCTTCCCGACACGGGGAAAAACGCATCCTTGCAATGAGTTCCGCGGACATATTTTCCGAACACGTCAAGCGCATCAACGGGATTACCGTTGCCGTAAATCATAAGATTTGCGGTATCAAGGTTTATGCCGAGATTCTCTCCGCCTGCATCCTCAATCGTACGCGCAAGAGTTTTGGGAGTTTCCTGACCCGTTTCAAAGTTGAAATACTGACCGTTTGCCTTTATCGTAACGAGAAGCATCTTAAGTAACACTATAAAGCTCGTGTAAAGGGGGTCGTGAGGATTTGACGGAATAAATCCGCAATGAGTAGTAACGTCGGTTACTCCGATAAGCTTTGCCCAGTGAGAAGCCTGAACAAGCTCGTCGTATCTTCTTGAGCGGAACGCCATGGGAATAAGTCCCCACGATTCATACGCATCAGCCGTCGGGAAGGGAGTCCATCCTGACCAGAGGTTCGAGATACGAACGTCGTATTTATCACAAAGCTCAAGTATCATTTCTGCCGTTTCGGGTGTTCTCTCCGATACAAGCCAGGACATAAGCTGACAGGAGTGAAGCCCGAAGGACTGTACCCTCTTGAATTTTTCCTCAACTATTCCTCTATCGGCACTCATACCGATAAAAAGGCCTATTTTCGGGGTTGCCATAACTGATTATCTCCTTAAATTCCTGCGAATTTATTCTATGTCAAGTATAATAATTCAAAAAATAAATGTCAATATTCCACACGAAAATTAGCAATAAACTTCAACAAAAAAGGCAGCGATGAGCAATATATTAGCACGTCAAAGCTTACCTATAACGATAATCGAAAGTCGAAATTTAAGAATTTCGACAGCAAAACTTTGTTTTGCTAACAGTTTTCTTTGAGAAAACTGTCGATTTTCATTATAAGCTCAACCGCAGTATCAATCATACGGTCCGCCGTGTCAAGCTCAAGATAAGACGAGCTTTGAGAAAGCTTGGATTCGTATACGCCTCCCTCAAGAGCCTCTCGGGTAGGAACGTATCCGACGCCTGCGTTTGCAAGTGCGGTGGTGAATATATGCTCAACGCCCGATTTCTCCTTGATTCCGAGGGATACGTCGGAGTAGACCTCACCGGGAAGTGCAACTATTACAAACTCTCCGACCTTCATTACCTGAACCTCAATATTAGTGTAATACTTCGGTTCCTCGTAAAGCTTCTTCCAGCTTTTCGCATAGCTTCTGTCGTTGTCATTGTCCGTATCAATATTCTTCACAGCCCACTCATACATTTCCTTTGTAGGCTGACGGCGTTTTGCTCTGAATACACGGCGTTCAAGCTTGAGAGAGGTGTCCTTCATGGTCTTGGCTTTTCCGTCAACGTTGAGAACCTCTTCTGCAAGTGCCTTGCCAAGTACGGCGTAATGAGTACCCAGACCGTAAGGGTATCCGCCAACCTTCTTCCACAAATCAAAGTCGATATGATTAACGTTACCCGAGCAGCCGCAAAGGAAAACGGTAATGCTATCCTCTCCGTACTTTTCCTTGAGAATACGTCTCATCTCACCGGGATAGTCGGCACAGTATTCAAACTCTCCTCCGCCTGCGGTATCACAATGGCAGGCAAAGTTTACAAGGTGACCTATATTCTTGCCGTTCTTGTCGACGAAGCGGATTGAGGAAACAGAGCGGTCGATGGGCGCAAGAGGTCCTGCAAGCTTGTCAAGGAACTTGGAAGGATTTGAGCATATAGAACCGTCGGTCAAGCGGTAATTACGGTTGAAGCTATAACCCTCAAGCTCACCCATTCCGTAGTGCACGCTTGCTTCACGGCGGGTATTATACGCCTCGACAATTGCCTCAACGGTCATAGTCTTCATATGCTCAAAGGCTTTTTTGGAAACCTTATTAAACACGTTTCCCGGACGAAGCGTGGGAGCACCTGTATGAATATGAGTCATGGTAATCATAATTGCCTCGGGCGTTATTCCCGTTTTTTCACTCGCACGGCGTTTTATCTCCTTGGCAACGCAGGAATCAAAGGTAATTATATCAATAGACACAAGTGCGAAAACACTCTTACCGTCGTCAAGCACCATTGCGTGTGTGCCGAGAGGAGTCTTGACTCCAACAGCATATCTTTCGATAAAATAACCCGGCATATTTAAATTCAAGGGAGGTGTTATATCCCTTTGAGAAACTCCAACCTTTAACATAATAAAAAACTCCTTATATATTTATAAATCAATTATATATTCCATTGAAAAAAAAGTCAATATTTCCCCTCAAAATATTGACAATCGGGTGTAATGTTACAATTGATGTGAGACCAAAAAGAATAGAAAAAGTGATTGAGTTCTGTTAAAATAGAATCACCACAAACCAAATTAACAGGAAAGGTACTCAATCACTATGAATAGTATAACACATAACAAGCGATATTGT
>JAFYTG010000096.1 GCA_017558945.1 Clostridia bacterium | reverse complement strand
TGCACAGCTGTCGAGGTCAGGATAAAAGCCGAGACTTGCCATAAGACTAAGCTCAAAAACCGCCTTAACCACCGACGGAGAAACCTCCATTTTGTTAAGCGTAGCAAGAGTCGTGCCGAGAAGTCTGTAAACGACACCCGCATCATCCTCGGTGAAGGTAACGTCGTGGGCAAGAGTTGAAACGTAATTTGCAACCGCAAGCGCCTCAAAATCCACACCCTGTCGAATGAGTGGCTTTATAAGTGACGCACTCGAAAGAGTAGACGAATCATTGCGGGTCGAAAGCACGAACTCGGACAGAGCGTAAAGCACACAAGCAGAAGCGTTTTTACTTTTAGGGCTGAAAATGCCCTTTGCCGAGAATTTTTCAAGTCCCGTTTCGGTTATGACGGTTATATACGCCGACGAATCGGCAAACCGTGTTTTTTTCAGTACAATGCCCTTAATCGGTCTATACATTTCTTTAAAAAAGGCTGCAAAACCCTATCAAGCGATCGTGAGTTTTACAGCCCGTCTTTTATTCCTCGTCAAAATTCAAGCCGAAGTTTGTAATCGACGCAACGCTGTCACGCCAATTCTCCTTAACCTTTACCCAAAGGTTGAGGTTGACCTTCGTGCCGAAAAACTCCTCCATATCCTCACGTGCATAAGTGCCTATCTTCTTAAGCATAGCACCGTTTTTTCCGATTATAATACCCTTATGTCCCGCTTTTTCGCAGAAAATCTCGGCACGGATATCAAGCAGGTGTCCGCGGATATCACGAAAGCCCTCAATGACAACCGCAGTGCCGTGAGGAACCTCGTCGTCAAGAAGTCTCAAAAGCTTTTCGCGAATAATCTCAGCCGCAATAACTCGCTCGGGCTGGTCGGTAAGCATATCCGACGGGAAAAGCCAATCACCCTCGGGAATGTGGGGATCGAGCTCGGAAAAGATATGCTCGGTATTATCACCCGTTGCCGCAGAAATCGGTATTACCGCCTCAAACTCATAGTCACGGGTAAAGGTCTCAATCGTCTTTAAAACGTCTCCCTTCTTGGAAACGTCGGTCTTGTTGATAAGGAGTATCACGGGACAGCTCTTGGTAACCTTATCGAGCATCTCACGTTCAATCTTTGTTATCTCCTCCTTAGTCTCGGTCACAAAAAGCACTACGTCAACGTCGCCGACGGATGAGTTGATAGCCTTGACCATACCCTCTCCGAGCTTGGTCTTGGGACGGTGCATACCGGGAGTATCAAGGAAAACGTACTGTATATTCTCACGCACCAGCACGCCCGTAATTCTTGTACGGGTGGTCTGAGGCTTCTTGGAGACGGCGGCAATCTTTTCACCAAGCAGATGATTGAGCAGGGTGGATTTACCGACGTTGGGGAGTCCTATAATTGCGATAAACGCTGTCTTGGGAGTCAAATCTTTCATTTTGAAATCCTTTTCCTTTAAATTAACCTCTGTCAACAAAGACGGGATCGTCGTCACCGTCGTCAACGGGCTTTTTGTCTGTATAATAGGGGTCTATCATAACCCTCTTGATGTTAGGCCATGCGGCATAGGTCGTAATAAAGCTTGTGAGCGCAAAGGTGATAAAGAAGGGAAAAAGTCCGCCAATCGGCATAATAAACCAATAAAGCAGAAGGTTGATAACAATCACCGCAAGTGCGCCGAAAAGTCCTGCAAGGTTACGCTTGAATCCGATTATCGAGAAAATAAATGCGTTTTTGAAAATCTTTCTTACGGGAAGCTTGAAGGTAACAAGAATCGGATAGAGGTAAAAGCGTGACATTGTATAAAGCACGCCGAGTATCAGGCAAATGAAAATACCGATTGAGAAGAAGAATGAATACTGATAATTGGTGAGATAAAATACCGATGCGAACATTATCATCACAACAATAAGGATATCAAGCACACCGACCAAAAGCGCCTGACCGAAATTCTTCTTGATGGCAATGAAGAAATCGTCGGGCATATCAACGTACTCCTCCTTGGTATAGCCTCTCAAAATATACGCCATACCCGTGTTGGCAAGACCGAAGGTAAATATCGAAAGAGCCGCCACTCCGAAAAGTATAAGGGTTACAGTGCCATAGCGTGACATTGTCATCTGCACTCCCGCAGTACCCATAAGTGCGGCAAGCTCGGGAGATTGACCGCTTAAGGTCTCAACACCCGAAAGGATCGCCCACAAGGGATCGGAAGGTGTCGAGAACGAATGGTCAAACCATCCCGCAAGCGCAAAAAATCCTACAAGCAAGGGAAGATTTGTAACGAGCCAAAGAAGGTTGACCTTGATAAGTCCCCATATCTTACGCTTTAAAAGCGGGAAGAAATTCTGAAAGGTGAAAAGCTTGGACGAGCCTTTTTTTACACCCTTACCTGGCTTTGTGTAATCAATGGATAATATCGGTTTTTTCATTATACCTCCTGATTTTTAAAAAAGAGACGTTGCGAGCGCTCGGAATACGGTTAACAAAAGCGTGCCGAGCGACAAAAGGGCGTAAAAGCCCGTATAGGTAAATATGTACCTGAAATTAAAAATCCCCCGAAAGTCACCCACGTTAAAAAGTGAGCCCGTAAACAGCTCGGGGCGTGAGCCCTTTTTGGTATCTGTAAAAAGCCTTATAGCAGATAAGGTAACGAGGGTTGCCCAGAGAATGAGCAGATAGGATACGGCAGTAGAAAATATAAGCTCAAAAAGGCTCAATGCAAGCCGTCCGCGTCCCATAAGATACGCCGTTTCAGCTCCATTGAAAAGTCCGGTTGCCACCACCGTCAAGGCGGAGGTCAAGGGCGCATACACCGTAGGACCTGCAACGTAAAGCAGAAAAAACGGCGCAAGAAACGCAAGAAAAGCCGAAAAGGATGCCTTAAAGCCCGTATCAATTGCCGAAAGAAAATATCCGTATACAGAGGTGAGAGGCTCAAGCCTTTCACCTCTGTACAATATTGTACCCGTAATAAAGGATATAATAAACGATGCGAAAAAAATGCCGAAGCATAGTCTCCACGATTTGAATTTAAAGCGTAAAATTGCCCTGACGTCGTCTTTCATAGCGCACCTCACATTCTATAAATGCTTATGCGCCGTGACGTTTTTTTATTCTTTTCCTCTCAAAGTAAACAGAGCCTCTGCAAGACACGCGGAGGATGCAAGAAGTCTGACGTGTGCTCTGTCGTTTTCATAAGGGAAGAAGTAACGCTTTGTGTAGGTCTTATCAGGCGTTGATACACCTACGAAAACAAGTCCGACGGGCTTGCCCTCGTCAGGAGTCGGTCCTACGAGTCCCGTTACCGAAACACCGATATCCGCACCAGAAAGCTCTCTTATGCCCTGCGCCATTTCCTCGGCACACTCGGCACTTATAACTCCGAATTCTTCAACGGTTTTCGCACGGACACCGACAAGTCTTTGCTTTGCCGATGCGGCGTAGGTCACAACGCTCATATCAATAACGCTTGATGCTCCCGAAACGTCGGTAACACGCTTTGCGCAAAGACCTCCCGTACAGCTTTCTGCAAAGGAAATCTTTTTGCCCGATGCACGAAGCTCGTGAACGAGTGCCTCCTCGAAGGTATCCTCAAAATCTGTCCAGAAATAATCACCGAGTCTGTTCTTTATCTCATCAACAACGGGCTCGATTTGTGCAAGACATTCCGCCTCGCTCTCTCCCCTTGCGGAAACACGAAGCATAGACTCGCCGTTTTTAGCATAAGGAGCAACGGTAGGTGACTCAAGAGCGGTCAGGTCCTTGACCTTCTCGTCCATTGCCGACTCGGCAAGCCCCCAGAAGCGTACCATTCGGGATACGATTACCGATGCGCCGTATCTTTTTGCAAGATAGGGCATAACGTCCTCACGGAACATAGGTCCAAGCTCACGGGGAGGACCGGGAAGTGCGATTATAAGCTTACCGTTCTTTTCGGTTATGGTACCCGGAGCCATACCCTGACGGTTTTCAAGCACAATAGCCCCCTTGGGTAAAAGCGCCTGCTTTTTATTATTTTCTGTCATTACCACGCCCTTGCGACGGTAATAAGCCTCGATTTTTTCAAGAGTCGGCATATGATATTCGAGCGGAATATCCATAGCAATTCCAACACCCTCAAGGGTTAGGTCGTCAACGGTTGAGCCGAGACCGCCGGACAGAATAAGAATATCAGAGGTATCAATAGCCTCGCGTATTGAAAAAACAAGACGGTCAAGGTTGTCACCGACCGTCTTGCGATAATACAGGTTGATACCAAGCTCTGCAAGTCCGACCGAAACCGTGTGAGAGTTTGTGTCCAATACGTTACCTAAAAGTAATTCCGTGCCGACACAAAGGATTTGAGCACTTGGTCTTTTCTTCATAATCAGTCAAAAATAGTGCTGATGGGGCTGTCATCGTAAATGCAGTTGATTGCCTTTGCGAAAATGTCAGCGGTAGAAAGGAGAGTAAACTTTTCAAGCTTCTTTTCAGCGGGAAGCGCGATAGTGTCAAGGAGAACTACCTCCTTGAGAGGACTTGCCTGGAAGCGCTCGATTGCAGGACCCGAAAGAACTGCGTGAGTTGCACAAGCGTAAACCTCAACTGCTCCGCCAATCTCGATAAGAGCCTTTGCAGCATTACAGATGGTACCTGCGGTGTCAATCATATCGTCAACGAGGATTGCTCTCTTTCCGCGAACGTCACCGATGATGTTGCAAACCTCGGAAACGTTTGCTCTTGCACGTCTCTTGTCAATAACAGCAAGAGAGGTGTTGCAACGCTGAGCGAATGCTCTTGAACGGGAAACTGAACCAAGGTCGGGAGATACGACAACGGTATCCTCGCTCATATTGGGGAACTTCTGAGAGAAATATTTTGCAAGAAGAGGAGCACCCTGAAGGTTGTCAACGGGGATATCGAAGAAGCCCTGAATCTGAGGTGCGTGAAGATCCATGGTAAGAACTCTGTCTGCGCCTGCGGTGGTAAGAAGATTAGCAACAAGCTTTGCACTGATCGGATCACGAGCCTTTGCCTTTCTGTCCTGACGTGCATATCCAAAGTAAGGAATAACTGCGGTGATACGGCCTGCGCTCGCACGCTTGAGTGCGTCGATCATTATAAGAAGCTCCATAAGGTTATCGTTTACGGGATAGCTCGTGGACTGAATAACGAATACGTCACCTCCTCTTACGCTCTCGCAAAGGGATACGCTTATCTCTCCGTCAGAGAAGGTCTGAACGATGCTCTCGGAAAGGGGAAGATGCAAATCGTCTGCTATCTTAGCTGCAAGCTCCTTGTGTGAATTAGCAGTGAAGATCTGAATGTTCTTGCCATGTGAAATCATAATTGTCTCTCCTAATACTCATAATTTTGTTTCACCTATATTATAATAAAACCTTGACGATTTTTCAAGTGTTTTGGAGCAATTTGTAAAACTTTTAAAGCAATTTGTTATAAAACAACAGCGTTTGACAAGAAAAAGGGCTTTGCTTTTTAGCAAAACCCATAATTTTTTCTTCATAATCCCAAAAGAGAAACAATTTCTCCCTGACGTCGTGTCATTTCCTTCTCCTCATCCTCTTCCATATGGTCGTATCCGAGAAGATGGAGAGTGGAATGAGCGGTAAGATATGCTACCTCACGCTCCATACTGTGACCGAATTCCTCTGCCTGCTCGGCACATCTGGTCATACAAAGCACAATATCTCCAAGCACGATTGCCTCGTCATCAAATGCGACGATCTCATCCTCGTCGTCAAGCGACGGGAAGGAAAGCACGTCGGTGACCGAGTCGTTATTTCTCCACTCGGCGTTGAGTCTCTTTATCTCCTCACCGTCAACCGCGGTTACCGACACCTCGGCTATTCTCTCGAAGCCCTCGTACTCAAGTGACTTTTTAACCGCTCTTTTAACGAGCGCTCGGAGTGATGGGGTCAGAAGTCTTCCTTCTGTTTTGTCGCAGGTATATATCTTATGCTTCATTTTTCAAGTACTCCTCAATTTTTTCAGCAGCCTTTTTGCCGGCACCCATAGCGAGAATTACTGTAGCCGCACCCGTTACGGCGTCTCCGCCTGCAAACACACCTCTGCGAGAGGTCGTAACACCGTCCTCGGCTGTCGTGATACAGCCGTGCTTATCCGACTCAAGATTTTCGGTAGTAGACCTGATAAGAGGATTGGGACGTGTTCCGAGTGCCATAATTACGGTGTCAACCTCAAGCTCAAACTCGGAGTTTTCAACCTTGACGGGACGGCGTCTGCCCGATGCATCAGGCTCGCCAAGCTCGGTTCTTGAGCACTTGAGCGCTCTTACGTGACCCTTATCGTCCGAGAGAATTTCCTCGGGAGCGGTAAGCATCTTGAATACTACTCCCTCCTCCTCGGCGTGCTCTACCTCCTCGGCACGTGCGGGAATCTCCTCACGACCGCGACGGTATACTATGTACACCTCTTCAGCTCCGAGACGTACTGCACAGCGGGAAGCATCCATTGCAACGTTACCTGCACCGATTACCGCTACTCTCTTTCCTACGGGAGCGGGAGTGTCGTAATCCTCGCGATAAGCCTTCATAAGATTGATACGGGTAAGGTACTCGTTTGCCGAATAAACTCCGACAAGTCCCTCACCGGGAATGTTCATAAACATAGGAAGACCTGCACCCGAGCCAATGAAGACAGCCTTATAGCCCTCCTCGAAAAGCTCGTCAAGCGTCAACGTCCTTCCGATAACGGTGTTGTACTCAAACTCCGCACCGCGACGCTTGAGGTCGTTTACCGTTCTCTCAACGATTGCCTTGGGAAGACGGAATTCGGGAATACCGTAAACAAGCACTCCACCCGCCTTGTGAAAAGCCTCGAAAACGGTTACGTTATATCCACGGAGTAAAAGCTCACCCGCACAGGTAAGACCCGCAGGTCCTGAGCCTATAACCGCTACTCTCGGTGCATTCTTATCGGGAAGGGTAACGTCCTCGTCCTCCGTCTTGTAATCCGCAACAAAGCGCTCGACACGTCCGATTGCAACGCTCTCACCCTTCTTTGCTCTTACGCACATCTGCTCACACTGATTTTCCTGAGGACAAACGCGTCCCGAAACACTTGCAAGACAGTTGTCGCAGGAAAGCACCTTTTTAGCCTCGGCAAAGCGACGCTCACTTGCAAGGCGTAAAAACTCGGGAATATTTACCGCAACGGGACAACCCTCACGGCAAAGAGGATTTTTACAGTTGAGACATCTTGAAGCCTCCTGAACTGCCTCCTCCTCGGTATATCCAAGCGCTACCTCCTCAAAGGTAGTCCTTCTTTTTTCCATATCGCAAAGCGACATTTTTGTTTTCGTATTCTGCATATTAGCCATAATCAATTACCCGTTCTGCCTATTTTACACTTGTGATTTTCGTGCGCACGTCTCTCACACTCGGTGTAGGTGCGGTTACGTGACATAAGCTCGTCAAAGTCAACCTGATGGCCGTCAAAATCAGGACCGTCAACACAAGCAAATTTTATCTCTCCGCCTACTCTTACACGACATCCGCCACACATTCCCGTACCGTCAATCATAATGGGGTTAAGGCTGACGATGAGAGGAAGTCCGAGCTCTGCGGTAAGCTTTTCGACGAATTTCATCATTATAACGGGACCTATTGCAATAACGAGGTCGTACCTCGCACCTGCCTCAACCTCGTCCTTGAGCACCTGAGTTACAAGTCCCGAACGTCCGACACTTCCGTCATCGGTTGTAAGGATAAGTCTGGTGGAAGCCTCGGTCATTTCCTTCTCGAGAATAACGAGGTCACGGGTCTTGAAGCCCGCTATGATATCAACGTCAACGCCTCTTTCGTGAAGCGCCTTTGCCTGAGGAAGTGCAATCGCACAGCCAAGACCTCCGCCGATAACCGCAACCCTCTTAACCTGTCCCACTTCTGTCGGCTGTCTCAAAGGCCCTGCAAAGTCGGAAAGGAAGTCTCCCTCCTCAAGCTCTGCAAGTCTTTCGGTGGTAGCGCCAACAATCTGGAAGATAACGGTCACGTATCCGCGCTCACGGTCAAAGTCGGCAACTGTAAAGGGTACACGCTCACCGACCTCATCAATTTTTAAAATTATAAACTGTCCGGGAAGTGCTTTTTTAGCTACTCTCGGCGCATCAACCACAATCTTTACGACGGTGGGATTGAGAAGTTCTTTTTCAACTATTCTGTACATTAAAGAGTCTCCATTTTCGTTTTTTTAATGCCAACAGCAGGAGTTGGTGATTCTTTCAAGGGGTCGAAGATAAATTTTCTGCATGTATGCTCGGCAGATACGGGCCCCTTCTTTTTACAAAGCACGCTTTCACCGTCAATCATTCTGACTCCAAGCTCGCAAAAGGCACAAGTCTTTTCGGGAATATCTCTCTTCTTCATTTTGACCTCTCAAAATATTTATTACTCTATATTATACGACACATTTTCCGTTTTTGCAAGTATTTCTTCGTGTAATTTGCCACATTAATAAAAGTAATATATGGATTGTGACGAACAGCTTCATTTTCGGATACGCAAGAAATACCATAGTTGGCAAAAGAATCAAAAATCTCGACTTAATATAATGCTTAAGAGATACTCCGTCAGCACAAAAGGATATCTGCGCAAGTATCGACAAGCCTCCGAGAGAAAATGCAATTGCAAGTGACACGGGTGAGGCACAAAGACGTGACGCCGTGCCTATTTCAAGAAGCGGAGCAACCCACTCCCGAGCACCGCTTGGCACAAGCGTAAGTATAACTGAAAAGAAAAGCATTGCACCGCATATCCCGACGGCTGAGGAGGTAGCTGAGGAAAGTGCATCTGAAAATCCTCGGTAGCTAAAGGTACTCTTACTCTCAGTCGTGCCCTTGTTCCCGAATGCCATAGCGTAAAAATACAGCAGCCCTATCTGAATACCCCATAGCCACAAGCCGTTTTTCACTCCGAAGACTGATGCAAAAAATACGGGGGATGCAACGCTGCCGAGCGCCAGTGCCATATCTCCTCCCTCTCCTTTTTCAATCAGGCAGGCGGTCATAGGGAAGCCCGAAAGCTGTCCGCATATTACCGCAGGGGCAAGGCTATGCGGCATACCCGTTCTCCGCCAGAATACTGTTTTTGAAACGATACCCGACAGCAGTGCCGACACAGGAGAAAAGCAGAAGGTACGAAGCAAAACGCTTGACGGAAACAGAACTCCAAGCACAACGGATGCAACCGAGGAGAGAATTTCGGGAAGAGCAACGGTCACCTCTTTGGAAAACATCATAAGCGGAATAAGCATCAGAATAGCAACAGACGGAAAAATATATTTCATAAAAGCCTCCTTTTTAAATGATATTTTTCCATCCTCCGTCATATGCTTAAGTGAGGTGATATTTTGGAATTTTTCAGCGATTTTATAAAGCCCTACATTTTCTTTTCGGCAGAGGGAATGCTTATAGAGGGCACGGCAAAAATAGTACTGTGGGAAAAGGACCGCATCATTATTGAGGCAAAAGACAGAATAACAGTCTCGGGTGATATGCTCGTGCTTGACCACAAGGGTCACGGAAGCGTTATGATAAGCGGTAACGTTTATGCCGTGGAGTTTTCCCAATGCTCAAGATAGAGGTAAAGACGAGCTGTCCCGAGGGCATCCTTTCACGGCTTGTCGATGCAAGAATCGAATTTTCCAATCCGCAAAGAACGGAGGAGGGCATATCCTTCACCATTCCCGTCCAGCTTTACCCACGCTACAAGAGGCTAAAGCTTCCTTCAAGGGCAGTACTGAGCGGTCCGTTGAGACTTTTTTGGAGCATAAGACGGCGTCCGGGACTTATAATCGGCACAGTTATCGGTATTTTTTTAATTTACCTCTCGACATTTTTCATATGGAGTGTTACAATAGAGGGTGAGGGAAGCATTCCACAATCTGAAATCATCAACACACTCTCAGCTCACGGATTTCGGGTAGGCGTCAACAAGCGACGTATCGACGTCAACGAGGTCGCCCTTGGCTTTCTTGCAGACAGAAGCGAATTCTCATTTTGCTCCATAAATATTTCGGGTGCAGTTGCACACGTTGAGCTTCATCCGCGAGAGCCGACTCGTTATTCCGAAAAAAATGACCCCTACAATCTCGTATCGGATGCCGACGGCGTTATAGTTAAGCTTGAGGTTGAAAACGGACTTGCCTCGGTCGGTGTCGGTGACGCTGTTTGTAAAGGTCAGCTCATCGTAAGCGGTATTATGGAAAACACCACGAATACGGCATTCAGGCTGGTCAGAGCCGAGGGCAGAGTTTGGGCAAGGGTTGAAAAGGAGCTTGTATTTTCCGTCCCACTCGAATATACAGAAAAGAAATACGTCGGAGAAAAAACGTCGACACGCATTTCGGTCCTCGGTAAAAGGCTCGGTCCCCGTAAGCTCCCCCGCGAAAATGATTACGACATTATAACGAGTCTCGAATATCCCGAGCTGTTCGGACGGGAGCTACCCTTTGCAAAGGAAAAAATACTATACGCCTTTTACGTCGAGAAAACGGTCACTCTTACCGAAAACGAGGCACTGATAAAGGCGCACGACCTGTACAGAAAACGTGCCGTAACCGAGCTTGACGGCGCGACCGTATTAAGCGAGAATTTCTCTCACACGGTGAAGGACGGTATTCTGACGCTGACCTGTCACGTCGGTGTGATAGAGGATATCTGTACAAGGCAAAAAATCGAAGTAGAATAGTACAAGGAGAATAGAATGAAAAGTGAAGTAAGTGTTTTTTGCGACGACGTCGAAATCGTATCCAAAATTTTTGGTGCGGGAGACGTACACGCAAAGAAAATTGAAAAGCATCTCGGTGTCACCATAGTTAACCGCGACCTCGAAATCAAGGTTAGCGGAGACGACTCGGACAAGGTTATAAAGGCGGTAGCTCTCGTAAAGCATCTTGCCTCCACGGCTGCTATGTGCGAATACATAGACACCACTCGCGTGGACTATGCAATCGCAATGAGTGACGAGGGTAAGCTTTCGGAGGTATCGGGGCTTGACAACGAGTGCATATGCATAACCCCAAAAGGAAAGCCCATCAAGCCAAAAACCGTGGGACAGAAAAAATACGTCGAGGCAATCAGAGCCAACACAGTTAATTTCGGCGTAGGTCCCGCAGGTACTGGTAAGACCTATCTTGCGGTGGCAATGGCGGTAACCGCACTCCGCAACCGTGAGGTAAACAGAATTATTTTGACACGACCTGCGGTTGAAGCGGGAGAAAAGCTCGGCTTTCTTCCGGGTGACCTTCAGACAAAAATCGACCCGTATCTCAGACCTCTTTACGATGCACTTTACGAAATGCTCGGTACAGAGGGCTTTCAAAGACATCTTGAGAAGGGCACAATTGAGGTTGCACCTCTTGCATATATGCGAGGAAGAACGCTCGACGAGGCGTTCATCATTCTCGACGAGGCACAAAATACCACTCCCGAGCAGATGAAAATGTTTCTCACCCGTCTCGGCTTTGGCTCAAAGGCTGTTGTCACGGGCGATATAACGCAGGTTGACCTTCCCGACGGAAAGACCTCAGGTCTCAAGCAGGCACTCCGCATAATCTCAGACCTCGAGGGCGTCTCGGTTTCCTACCTTTCCTCCAAGGACGTTGTCCGTCACAGTCTCGTTACCAAGATTATCGAGGCTTATGAAAAGTTCGACAAGGAGAGAGAGGAACGAATGAAGAAATACAAGGCGGTAAAATAAGGAGCAAAATCAATACGTAATCCGCATACAATTTCAAACGCTAAAAAAGACTATGAATTAAAAAATTCATAGTCTTTCCTTTTACACTATATACGCAAAATACGATAATATTTTTTCGCGCCTCAAGGCTTCAAGCGCGCTCATTGCATCGACGCGTTTTTCGAAAATTCCGAACACGGTAGGTCCTGCCCCCGTCATACGCGATGCAAAAGCTCCGAGGGAGAGCATTTTTTCACGAAGAGCCCTGACCTCGGGACACGCCTCAAAAATGTTCTTCTCAAAGGAATTTGCCATAGCATCCTTAAGATTTAAATAATTGCCCGATTCAAGCGCACGAATGACCTCACCGTGTGAGCCGTCAAAGACCGACGGTGATGCATCGTAATCCGAATAGACCTTTGCGGTAGAAAGCTTTTGAGAATTTTTAGCCACCACGACGTAAAGCCTTCTCGAATTCTGAGATACGGGAGTTATACGCTCGCCTATACCCTCACAAAGAGAGGAGGTTTTAGTCATACAAAACGGTACGTCAGCGCCGAGAGACAAAGCAACAGACGTCCGCGTTTCCTCGTCAAGCCCGCCGTAAAGCCTTTCCATAAGCTCAATTACCGCAGCCGCATCAGCACTTCCGCCTCCCATACCGCTGTTTGACGGTATAAGCTTTTTGAGACGTATTCTGACACCCTCACCGCTTATCCCTGCCGCCTCATAAAAGCGCTTTGCGGCAAGAACGCAGAGGTTTTTATCATCATTTTTCAAATATACGGCGTTGGATTCAAACTCAATTCCACCATCACAACGCTCAAGCATAAGCTCATCATAAAGAGAGATATGCACCATAACCGAGGTGAGAAGGTGATATCCGTCCTCCCTTTTGTTTCCAACCTCAAGAGTCAGGTTAAGCTTTGCGGGGGCACGGGTCTTGACCGCATCCATCTTACACCTTTTTCTTGAAGCTTACCTTACTTTCCGTACGGTTAATAAGGCGCTTGATGTTGCTTCTGTGCATAACGATAACTATTGCCGCAATAAGCACGGATATGGTTGCGGAGAGAAAGCCCTGCCCTTGCGAGAAGGCATTGAGAAGCAACGGATAAAAGAATGCACAAATGATGCTTCCGAGAGAAATGTACTTTGACATACCTACGATAAGAACGAAAAGCACCAAAAGGCAGATAAAAACCACGGGGTCAAGAGCAAGAATGGTTACCGCCGATACAACGACTCCCTTACCGCCCTTGAATTTATAAAACACGGGGAAAATGTGACCCAAAATGCAGAAGAGTCCCGCAATATACGCACCGCCCTCACCCATTAAGAGCATAGAGCCGAGCACCGCTACCGCACCCTTTACGCCATCGAGCAGGAAGGTAGCAATACCCGCACCTCTGCCGTAGGTACGGAGCATATTGGTAGCTCCCGCGTTACCGCTTCCGTGCTTTCTTACGTCATCGTGATAAAAAAGTCTTGAAATGATAACGGCAAAATTAACACTTCCAAGCAGGTATCCGAAAACGGCGCAGGCAAGAAGCACTACTGCCGCAATCCAGCCCTTATCATAGGTAAGAGTCTCCATAAGCACACCGTCAAAGCTTCTCTTAACAAGTCCCTCGTCGGTCTGAAACGCATTGCTTATACCGTACCTCTCGCAAAAGGAAAGAAGCACGTAGCCGTAGCTTTTTAACATTGCAAAGCTCATTCCTTATCTCCCTTCTCGCGAATAATAAGGCGGATAGGCGTACCTGCAAAGCCAAAGGTATTACGCAGACAATTCTCGATATATCTCTGATATGAGAAGTGGAAAAGCTCCGCTCTGTTACAGAAAATAACGAACGTGGGAGGCTTGACTCCAATCTGCGTCATATAGTAAATTTTCAAGAATTTACCCTTATCACTCGGAGGCTGAACACGGCTTGTTGCCTCTGCAAGCACCTCGTTGAGCATACCCGTTGAGATACGGGTTGATGCCTGCATATTGACGTAGTTTATCTCACCAAAAAGCTTATCGACACGCTGACCCGTCTTTGCAGAAATGAAGTGCAAGGGAGCGTAGGTCATATACGAGAGCGCATTATATACCTGCTCGGTAAATTCCTTATGGGTATTATTATCCTTTTCGACGGTATCCCACTTATTGACACAGATGATGGATGCCTTTCCTGCCTCGTGTGCAAGACCTGCAATTCTTTCGTCCTGAGCGGTAACACCCTCGCCTGCGTCAACCATAATTACACATACGTCACTTCTCTCAAGAGCAAGATTTGCACGAAGAACGCTGTATTTCTCAACCGCATCCTCAATTTTTGCGTTACGGCGGATGCCTGCGGTATCAATGAACACGTACTTTCCGTGCTCGTTTACAACCTCGGAGTCAATAGCATCACGGGTCGTGCCCGCAATATCGGATACGATAACTCTCTCCTCGCCGAGTATACGGTTGACCAGCGAGCTTTTGCCCGCATTAGGCTTACCAATAACCGCAACTCGAATGAAATCGTCCTCTTCCTCATCCTCTTCCTCAGGAGGAAAGTATGATATTACCTCATCGAGAATATCACCCGTTCCCGTTCCGTGAATGGAGGAAACGGCAATCGGATCATTTTCAAAGCCAAGCTCGTAAAACTCATAAAAGCTGAGCGGAGGCTCGCCCACTCGGTCGCACTTGTTTACGGCAAGAACGACGGGCTTGCCGGACTTCTTCAAAATAGTTGCGATATCCTTATCCTGCGCTGTAATTCCCGTTGAAACGTCAACGAGCATAATTATAACGTCAGCCGACTCTATGGCAATCTGTGCCTGAGTAAAAATATGCTTCAAAATAATATCGTCAGTCTTGGGCTCAATACCGCCCGTATCAATGAGGGTCATTTTCCTGCCCGACCATTCGGTTTCAAAATAAATTCTGTCTCGTGTAACACCGGGGGTGTCCTCGACGATAGAAATTCGCTGACCCGAAATTTTATTAAAGAAGGTGCTTTTGCCGACGTTGGGTCTGCCGACTATTGCAACTACGGGTTTTGCCATATTCCTCACTCCTCCGTTATCTTATATAAAAAGTCTGTGTCACTGTCGGTGGGAACGACCGTTACGTTCAATTCCCTTTCCATATCCTCAAGGCTTACGCCGTCAAGGAACAAGTCGCCCTCGTGACGAAGGGCACACCTCGGGATATAAAGATGAGTACCAAGCTCCTTACCCCGAAGCTGTTCAATTATGTCACCGCCCGTCAAAAGACCCGAAACGGTGACGTTTTCTCCGTAAAAGTTATTCTTTATAACGTATACGTTACACTCTATATTATACCAAAGCTTTTGAATTTTTTCAACAAGAAAACGAATATGCTCTCCTGCGGCAACTCCCGTTGCGACGGAAATCCTACGGCAAACCTCAAAATCGACTCCGTCTTCCTTGATAAAATCTATCTCGCCAATGACGTCCTCCTGCATTGAGCGTATCATTCCGACACCGTTTTCAAGCTGTGGATAGCCCTCGTAAAAATCTCCGTCGGGAATTTCAACACCGGACTTGAGATAAAACTCGTCCGAAACGAAAACTGTTCGCACGCCGTATTTTTCAAGGAATTTTTCTCCCCAAGTATTAACCGTGTTGATTACCTCAAGAGCGGAGTCCTTATCAAACGGTTCAAGAGGATAAAGTCCGTTGCGAAAGCGTGTAAGACCCACGGGCACTATTGCAATGCTTGTAAGCTTTGGTATAAAGCGTTCAAGGTCGGACAGAGTTTTTTCAAGATATCTGCCGTCATTCACGCCTCGGCAGAGCACTATCTGTGCGTTAAGCTCAAGACCGCCGTCGTAAAGTATCTGCATCTGGTCGAGAAGCTTTCCTGCAAAGCGGTTACCGAGCATCATACATCTCAGCTCGGGGTCGGTAACCTGCACCGAAATATTGACGGGGGATATGTGCATCTCACAAAGTCGTTGAAGCTCGGAATCGGGCACGTTTGTGAGAGTCACGTAATTTCCGAAAAGGAAGGAAAGTCTCGTATCGTCATCCTTAAAATATATCCCCTCACGCATTCCGTGAGGATTCTGGTCAATAAAGCAGAAGATACACTTATTGGAGCATCTTTGTTGCTTATCCATCAAAAAGGTTTCAAACTCAAGTCCGAGATCGTCGTATTCATCCTTTTTGATTTTGACGGTATATGCCTTGCCGTCACGCTCAAGCTCAAGCTCAAGTCTTTTCTCGCACATATAAAAGCGAAAATCAAGAACGTCACGAATGGAATGCCCGTTTATTGAGACAAGCTTGTCTCCGACGCGAATATCTGAACGCTCGGAATAAGAGCCTTTTTCTACACCTATAATCTCTACCATAAAACCCCACTGAATTTAAAAAATCATAGAATAAAAAACGTGCCACGCCCAAAAGGGCATGGCACATCCTTTAGAAGTCAAACCGTGCTTCAAGATTAGTCCTGCTTAATGACTTCCTTGCCATTGTAAGAACCGCACTTGGAACAAACTCTGTGAGGAAGGTTGTACTCTCCGCACTTAGGGCATACAGACATTCCGGGCAACTTGAGTTTCCATACACTTGAACGTCTCTTGTTCTGTCTCTGACTTGATACTTTTCTCTTCGGTACTGCCATCTTACTTGACACCTCCTCGTTCTATACTAAATAAGCTTTTAACAAATGTGTTAATCCTCGTCGAAAAAGCCTTCGAGTGCTTTCCAACGGGGGTCCTTTTCCTTAAGAATGCAGCCGCAATCCGTTTCGTTACGGTCGGCACCGCACTTGGGACAGAGTCCCTTGCAGTCCTCCCGACACAGATGCGCCATGGGAACGTTCAAGAAAAACGTTTCTCTTGCAAGCTCGGAAAGGTCTATATTTCCCGACTCGGGAATGATGTACTCCTCATTGTCCATATTCTCAAGGACTTCGGCAATAGGCGCCGTAATCCTATGGGTCATTACCCGATTGATAGGGGCAAGACATCTGGAGCAATGAGTGGTGTACTCAACAGTCAGCTCTGCGTCAAGCTCCATATAGCCTGACAGATTGACCGCCGTGCCTTTGATACGGGTTGGGGTATTAACTTCAATTCCGTCAACGTCAAGCTCGGGAGTGAGCAGCACGTCAAAGGTAATCTTACGTTCTTCCCCTCGGAGCAAGCCCGAAACATCAAGCATTGTAGGGTTTTGAATGGCATTATTCATAAGTCCTCTGTCGGTCATAGCCAAAAACTGCAAAGTACATTATACACATCTCAGCAAGTTTTGTCAACAATTTTTTTAATTTTTTATAAAAAAGGTTTATTTTGCTGCTTTTGCCGCCTCTTCAATAGCCTCAAGCTCGGCTTTTACGCCCTGATAACCCGAAAGCTTAGCCTTGGTGAAAATCTTGTAGCCGAAGATTGAAGAGTCAACATTCTTAAGCTTGCCCGACTTCATATAGTTGGTAACGTTGAAGGTGAGTGCAATTGCGGGACACTCCTCGGCGAGCATTTCCTCTGCCTGATGGAGAAGCTTTGCTCTTTCCTTCATATTAAGCTCGTTTGCAGCCTTGTCGATAAGCTCGTTGTAAGCCTCGTTATCGAAGCCCGTAACGTGAGGTCTGGTTGTCTCATCCTCTTGAGTAATATCAATAACGCTTCCGCTGTACGCTCTTGCAAAGGGAGCGAGGAAGGAGAATGCGTCAGTGGTAAGACCCTGATAGTCAAGACCGATTACGTCGAAGTCACCCTTATAAAGTGCTTCCTGGAAAAGCATCGTTCTTTCGTCGGAAAGCTCTACCTTGAAGCCAAGCTCTTCCCAAACGGTCTCAACGTACTCGGATATTGCGATGTCTGCGGTATCACGGGTAGTGGTGATGGTGATCGTATAATCGGAAGGAGTGATTCCTGCTTCCTTGATAAGTGCCTTTGCCTCGTCCATCTGTGCCTCGGTGTCATAAAGCTCACCGCCTGCCTTACGGAAGGACTTGGAAGCCTTTGCATCATGTACGCCATAGGTTACGAAGCCGGTTGCAGGCTTGGTGCCCATACCCTGAATCTCTGCAATCTCTTCTCTGTCGAGAGCCATGCTGAGCGCAAGTCTTACCTTTGCGTTATCAAAGGGAGCCTTGGTGGTATTAAAGAAATAGGTATAGGTAGAAAGAAGATCGTCGGTCTTTATCTTTCTGTCGTACTGCTCGTATGCTTCCTTGGAGAAGGAGCTGATGTAGAACATAAGCTTGTTCTCCCAAGCCTCAAGTCTCTCCTCTTCACTCTGGGTGAAATCAACGGGGAACT
>JAFYTG010000095.1 GCA_017558945.1 Clostridia bacterium | reverse complement strand
GAAGCAAGCAATACGAGGCAAAAAGAAGTAGGCATACCGAAGGAATACTTACGTATTTCGAGGTATGCCTATCTTATTTTTAACAAAGTAGTGCGCCGCTTATCTGCAGCAAAAGAAATTTAGAAGATTCCCTGCTCAAGCATAGCCGTTGCAACCTTCTTGAAGCCTGCAATATTTGCACCTGCAACGAGGTCGTAGCCGAGGCCGAATTCTGCCGCAGCTTCGGCGGATACCTTGTGGATGTTACGCATCATTGCGCCGAGATGCTCGTCAACCTCCTCCTCGGTCCATACAAGACGCTCGGAGTTCTGAGCCATTTCAAGTGCGGATACGCCTACGCCACCTGCGTTAACCGCCTTGGAGGGCGCAACGATGACGCCTTCGGTGCTTCTGAGAAGAGCGAGAGCTTCGTTGGTAGTGGGCATATTTGCAACTTCAATATAATATTTGATGTTATTGGCAACAATCTTTCTTGCGGATTCAATGTCAACGTCATTCTGCATTGCGGCAGGCATAATAATGTCAACCTTTTCACCCCAGGGCTTTTCACCGGGGACAAACTTTACACCGAACTTGTCAGCATAATCCTGAACACGATTTCTGCCCGAAGCACGCATTTCAAGCATATAGTTGACCTTTTCAAAGGTAGAAACGCCGTCGGGATCGTAAATATATCCGTCAGGACCGGAAAGAGTTACAACCTTAGCGCCAATCTGCATAGCCTTTTTACAGATACCCCAGGCAACGTTACCGAAGCCTGAAATTGCAATGGTCTTACCCTCAATGCTCTCGCCCTCGTGAGCAAGAACCTCGTTGAGATAGTAGATTGCACCGTAGCCGGTTGCTTCGGGACGAATGAGCGAGCCACCGTAGGAGGTACCCTTACCGGTGAGAACGCCATTCTCAAAAACACCCTTGAGACGACGGTACTGTCCAAAGAGATAGCCTATCTCACGTCCGCCAACGCCGATGTCACCTGCGGGAACGTCGATGTCGGGACCGATATAACGGTAGAGAGCCGTCATAAAGCTCTGGCAGAAGCGCATAATTTCAGCATCTGACTTGCCTGCGGGGTCGAAGTCGGAGCCGCCCTTTGCACCGCCGATGGGAAGACCCGTAAGAGAATTCTTGAAGGTCTGCTCAAAGCCGAGGAATTTTATAATTCCGGGGTATACGTTCTTCTGGAAGCGGAGACCGCCCTTGTAGGGACCGATTGCACCGTTGAACTGGCAACGGTAACCTGTGTTGGTGTGTACCTCACCGTTGTCATCTGTCCAGACAACGCGGAAGGATATCATACGCTCGGGCTCGGTCATTCTGTTAAGAAGGTCTGCCTTTACGTATTCGGGATGTGCGTCTATAACTGGAGACAGTGAGGAAAGAACCTCCTCTACGGTCTGCACAAATTCAGGCTCGGATGCGTTTTTTTCACGAACTCTGTTAATAACACTTTCAACGTAAGCGTTCACTAAAAATCATTCCTTTCGGTATTATCATATCACATTCTTTAATAAATGATAAAAGAGTATATCACCAAAATACCCCCTTGTCAATAAAAAAAGACGAATTTTTTCAATAATTATGAAAAAAATTCGCCTTTTAGACAAATTAAAGATTTCGGTCAATTAGTCTCTTGAATGAACAATTTTCAAAAAATCAACTTTAGTTCGGTTTGGGTGCGAAAATTTTACAGTTTGCGTTCAAGGTCGGAAATGAGGCTCGACATAAGCGTCTCTACTTCCGACTCAAGTCTGCGATTGAAAATAAGAGATGTGAGAGCGTGGGAAGCAAGTCTTGCATTTTTCGGGCGCTCTTCTCCGAAATAAATAAATCCACGCGAGAAAAGGGTTGCCTTCTTATAATGAGGAAGGGTTACCTCCTCTGCGGGAATAAACATAGAGGTACCCTTGTGGCATATCATAACACCCTCAGACTTTACCTCGACGGTCTTTTTGCCGAGTCCCGTTATCGCGGGAACAGGCGTCAGACGGAAGACCTGCTTTTCCTCAATGGGCTGAGGCACGTAACGGCTGATATCACACCCGATAGCCTCCCATTGCTCCTCGTTGAGTCTTACTGCCTTCACCTCGTTTTTGGAGGAGGGGAACAAAAATTCATATTTATCCATAAAGCCGATGAGTATTGCGGCGTTGAGCTTGCTTATATTAAGAGCTTCTGCGAGTGCGGTATCCGAAAAGCTTCCGAGCTTTACGGCAACATTGAGTGCTCTTTCAAAATCCTCGCGGTATTTTTCGGGTATTTTAATATTTTCCACGTTTACCTCCTATTTCTGCGACATCCTTACAATTATATAATGGTTTTGAGGTTTAGTCAATATTTTTTATAAAATCTTTGTAAAAAGTATTGAATTCCTACTAAACCTATGGTATAATCGGGAAATGAAAGGATGAGCCCTATGAAAATATCAACAAGAGGCAGATATGCCCTTAAAATAATGATGGATCTTGCAACCTCTCCTGCCGATGAATTTGTTTCACTCAAGGCAATAAGTGATAGACAGCAGGTATCCATGAAATACCTTGAGCAAATAATTGCACTGCTTTCACGCGCAGGGATGCTGGAAAGCTCCCGTGGAAAGAGCGGTGGCTACCGTCTTACAAAGGCTCCGTCGGAATATACCGCAGGTGATATTCTGCGAGTGGCAGAGGGAAGCCTTGCTCCCATCAAGTGCGTTGAATCAAAATGCTCTAACAGTGAAAACTGCTCGACCTTCGCCTTTTGGGAAGGACTTAACCGTGCAATAAACGATTATATAGACTCCACGACGCTGGCAGACCTTGCGCTCCGTGAAAAAGCGTCGGGAGACGAGAAAGCGAGATGTGAAAAATGAGAATATACGCGGATAACGCCGCAACCACAAAAATAAGCGACGGTGCACTTCGTGCAATGGTAGAATGTGCACAGAAATATATCGGAAACCCCTCGTCACTTCATACCTCGGGACAGCTTGCAGCAGAGGAGCTTTACCGTTGCCGTGAGAAAATGGCAAGTCTCCTCGGCGCAAACGAGGCACGCGAGATATACTTCACCTCGGGTGGAAGCGAGGCGGACAATCAGGCAATCTTTTCAACCGCTTACCGCTTTAGGTCAAAGGGTAAGACCCATATCGTTTCAACCGCCTTTGAGCATCACGCAGTTTTGCACGTGCTTGAAAGACTTGAAAAGGAGGGCTTTGAGGTAACGCTCGTGCCCGTAAACGAGGACGGTATCGTCAAGGTTGAGGATATCGAAAGGGCTATCACAGATAAGACCTGCCTTGTTACCGTAATGGCGGCAAACAACGAAATCGGAACACTTCAGCCCATTGCCGAAATCGGCAAGCTCTGTCGTGAAAAGGGAGTCCTTTTCCATACCGATGCCGTACAGGCTGTCGGACACGTCAAGATAAACGTCGAGGAAATGAATATCGACCTCCTTTCTCTCTCGGCTCATAAATTCAACGGACCGCGAGGAGTCGGAGCGTTATACGCCCGTCGCGGAGTCATACTCAAGAATCTCATTGAGGGTGGCGCTCAGGAAAGAGGCAAACGTGCAGGCACGGAAAACCTTCCCGCAATCGTCGGTATGACGGCAGCCCTCGAGGAGGCTGTTGCAAGCCTTGACGCTCACGCACAAAAGCTTATTACGCTTCGTGACAGACTTATTGCAGGTCTTTCGGAAATTCCTCACTCGGTACTCAACGGAGATAAGGAAAACAGACTTCCCTCTAATGTAAACTTCTGCTTTGAGGGTATTGAGGGAGAAAGTCTTCTGCTCCTTCTTGATGACAGAGGAGTTGAGGCAAGCTCAGGCTCTGCTTGTACCTCGGGCTCTCTCGACCCGAGTCACGTGCTTCTTGCAATCGGTCGTCCCAAGGACGTTGCACACGGCTCACTCCGTCTGACTCTTGCAGTTGAAAATACCGAGGAAGAGGTTGACTATATTATCAAAAACACCCGTGAGGTCGTTGAATACCTCCGCTCTATCTCCCCCGTTTGGGAGGAGCTTGAAAAGGGCGAACGTGAATTTATACTTTAAGGAGAATTTATTATGTTATACAGCGAAAAGGTAATGGACCATTTTAAAAACCCCAGAAACGTAGGCAAGATGGAGGATGCCGACGGCGTTGGCGAGGTTGGTAACGTCAAGTGCGGTGACATCATGAAGATGTACATCAAGGTGCGTGACGGTATTATCGTAGACGTAAAATTCAACACCTTCGGATGTGGCTCTGCAATTGCTACAAGCTCTATGGCAACCGAGATGATCAAGGGCAAAAGCATCGAAGAGGCGCTTGAGCTTTCCAACAAAGCGGTAGTCGAGGCTCTCGACGGACTTCCGCCTGCAAAGATTCACTGCTCGGTGCTTGCAGAGGAGGCTGTTAAGGCGGCGGTTAAGGATTACTACGACCGCAACGGCATTGAGTATGACAAGGAGCAATTCTGCTCTGGTGACTGTGAGCATTGCTGCGGTCATAACGATTAAATCGTTGTTTGTTATATAATAATAAAAGGAAGGATTTCTCAAATAAATCCTTCCTTTTAGTTTTGCTAGGGGTTGCCATTGAATGTGGTTCAGAGTCGTTATCACAAGCCAATCGTTCCGAATATTCAAGTAAAAGATTTTTAGTCATAGCCTTCTCTCTTGTGACCAAATCACGCCAAAGGCGTGTATGGAATCCGCAACTTGTTGCGGTATGGAATTGTGACGAAGTCGCGTATGGAATCAAGCCGCAGAAAATACACCTTCGGTGATGCCATACGCCCGTGGCGATGCCATACACGCTGACGCGTGATTCCATGCCAAGCCTGCGGCTTGGATAAAAATAAACATCCGAACTTTGTTCGGATGTTTATTTTTTGGTGACCCGTACGGGAATCGACGCATATTGCCTATCGGCAATCTGCACGGCTCGACCTGAAGGTCTCACCCCTTCCACCTAAAAACCATTCCCCGAATGGTTTTCTTAACGGTGGAAGCCCTCTCGGG
>JAFYTG010000094.1 GCA_017558945.1 Clostridia bacterium | reverse complement strand
TATCAGCCTCCCCAAAAAGCAAATTGCTTTTTGGACTACATTCATTTGAACGAAAATCGACAGTTTTCTCAAAGAAAACTGTTAGCAAAACAAAGCTTTGCTGTCGAAATTCTTGAATTTCGACTTTCGATTATCGTTATATCAAGGTAAAATGTGTTAGCACTTATTTATCCAAAATTAGCACTGCATTGACTAAGCGGAGTAATTATGAAGGATTTAACGCAAGGTAACAATTTATATAAAACATTCCTCGTCTTTGCCCTTCCGATAATGCTGTCGGGACTCCTTTCGCAGTCCTACAACATCATTGACACGGCGATAATCGGAAAATGGCTCGGTGACAACGGACTTGCAGCGGTGGGAGGCACGGCATCGTATATCACGCTCATATCCTCGATACTGTGGGGCTTTTCAGCGGGAAGCTCGGTCTTTATCGGCATACTTTTCGGAAGAAAAAGCTTTGCAAGGCTTAAGAGCGTGCTTGTAACCTCCACTCTGCTTTTAACCCTTCTTTCTCTTGTAATCGCCCTTGCTTCACTCATTTTCAAAAATCAGCTTTTCGACTTTATGAAAATTGACGGTGCGGTAAGAGAGGATGCCTTCCGATATTATCTCATTTATATGCTCGGGCTTACCTTCGTGGTGCTGTCGAATTTCGGAGTCACCGCAATGAACGCGCTCGGTGCATCGGGATATCCTTTAAAAATGTCAATCCTCTCAACCTTTTTAAACGTGGGCGGTAATCTGTTATCGGTCGCGGTGCTTCACGCAGGAGTGACGGGAGTGGCACTCGCAACCGTCATATCCGCAGTAATCGTTGATATATGCTACCTTTTCAAGCTTAAGAGTGAGCTTTCAAAAACGGGAGTCGCAAAGGAAAGGGTGGTTTTCTCAAAAGAGGATTTAAAAACCGTCATCGGTTACTCTCTCCCCTCCTCAGGTCAGCAATTAATACTTTACGGCGCAAGCTTTTTGGTCTCTCCCTACATCAACGCCTTCGGCAAAGCGGTAACCGCAGGCTATGCTGTAATATCAAGGGTGTTGACTCTTGCAACCTCTCTTTATCAGAACTCCTCAAAAACCGTCACAAGCTTCTCCTCGCAATGTATCGGAGCAAAAAAATACACCCTTCTCAAAAAGGGTGTTCACGTCGGCTTTGTTCAAGCCCTTATATTCCTTTTGCCCATCGTTATTATCACCTCGGTGTTTTCTCCGCAGATATGCTCTCTGTTCTTTGAAAAGGGCTTTGACGGAGAGGCGATGGAGGTTGCCTCGGATTTCGTAAGATACTGGATGCCGTTGGTTACGGTAAACCTTATCAACAGCCTCTTCCACGCCTTCTGGCGAGGAATTGCAAAAATGAAGTATCTTATCGGTGGTACTCTCGTCGGAAGCGGTACTCAGGTAATTGCCACCGTACTCCTATCTCCCGTCGGTCTTTGGGGAATATGGCTTGCGTGGTCACTTTCATGGGCTGTCGAGGCTGTATTCAACCTCCTTCTATACCGTATCAGCAAATGGGATAAACGGCTTGCATAGAAAAAAACGGCGACGGATTACTCCGTCGCCGTATTTGTTTTTCAATTATTCCTCTGTTTTGTTCTTCTTGGAGTGAAGCATAACGTTCACGAGAATACCGAGGATAAGAGAGCCTGCAATTGCAGTGATGGTAACCTTACCGATAGCCATTGCCATACCGCCGATACCGGGGATAAGGATAGCGGAAACGGTGAAGAGGTTAGCGTTGTCCTCGAGGTCAACCTTCTGAATCATCTTAAGACCCGATACTGCGATAAAGCCGTAAAGGGTTACACATACGCCGCCCATAACGCATCCGGGGATGGAGTCAAGGAAGGCAACGAAGGGAGATACGAAGGAGATAAGAATTGCCATAATAGCAGTGGTTGTAATGGTTACAACGGAAGCGTTCTTGGTGATAGCAACGCATCCAACAGACTCACCGTAGGTGGTGTTGGGGCATCCGCCAAAGAATGCACCGACGACAGAGCCTACACCGTCACCGAGAAGAGTTCTGTGGAGACCGGGCTCTTCGAGAAGGTCGGACTCAATGATGGAGGAAAGGTTCTTGTGGTCAGCGATATGCTCTGCGAATACAACGAACGCAACGGGAACGTAAGCTACCGCAACGGTTGCAACGTAGGACCAGTTGAAATCGTTTACACCCTTAAGAGCCTTAAGGAAGGAGAATTCGGGAACTGAAAGGAAGGTGGAAAGGTTAACGCCGTCTGCAACGAGTGCCTTGAAGGGAGCGAAATCAATAACCTTAACGGGAGTTGCAAGAGTGATGATGAGCGCTACAGCGTAGCCTGCGAGGATACCGATGATGAAGGGGATGAGCT
>JAFYTG010000093.1 GCA_017558945.1 Clostridia bacterium | reverse complement strand
TTTTGCCGACACGGGTGACAGATATCTGTCAACCGAAATGTTTAAGTGATAAGTAAAAAATTGCAGAGGAGCTCCTCTGCAATTTTTTACTTATCACTTAAACATTTCGGTTGACAGATATCTGTCACCCGTGTCGGCAAAAAGCACGACGATGGTCTTACCCTTGCTCTCCTCACGGCGTGCAAGGTCTATTGCCGCGCAAAGCGCCGCACCCGAGGAAATGCCCACGAGGATTCCCTCTCTCTTACCCATAATTCTGCCGTACTCGTAGGCATCCTCGACGGAAACGGGAATTATCTCGTCGTATATCTCGGTATCAAGCACCTCGGGAATAAAATTCGCGCCGATGCCCTGAATACCGTGCTTACCCGAAACACCCTTAGACAAAACGGGAGAGATATCGGGCTCAACGGCAACGATTTTAACCGACGGTTTGACCGATTTGAGATACTTTCCGACACCCGTCAGCGTACCTCCCGTACCCACACCTGCGACAAAAATGTCCACGGTGCCTTCGGTATCATCAAAAATCTCGGGACCGGTTGTCAAGAAATGAGCCTTGGAGTTTGAGGGGTTGGCGAATTGGTCGGGAATGAAGCTGTGAGGAATATCCTTCGCAAGCTCCTTAGCTCTCTCGATTGCGCCCGACATACCGAGAGCACCGTCGGTGAGAACAAGCTCCGCGCCGTATGAGGTCATAAGAAGTCTGCGCTCGACCGACATTGAGTCGGGCATAACGATAATGGTGCGATAGCCTCTCAACGCTCCTACAAGCGCAAGACCGATACCCGTATTGCCCGAGGTAGGCTCGATTATCACCGAGTCGGGCGTAAGTCTGCCGTCTGCCTCAGCATCGTCAAGCATCTGCATTGCGACTCTGTCCTTTGCCGAGCCACCGGGATTGAAGCACTCAAGCTTTGCAAGAAGCCTTGCCTTGAGCGAAAGCTCACTCTCAAGATGAACAAGCTCTAAAAGCGGAGTTTTACCAATTAATTGTTCTGCGGATGTGTAAATCATATTATTTTCCTTATTCGAGTATGTCGGAGGTAATGTAATCGACTCCCATTTCAATGAGGGGCTCTGCGTATTCAACGAGATCAACCGTCCAACAGTTTACCTCAATACCGTAGCCGTGGAGCTTTTCAACGATTTCGCGGGTAAGATAGGTATGTGCGGTATCAAGGTCAAGACGGCAATTGAGAAGCAGGTCAATAAGCTTGTCGTCTATCGCCTGCGAGGTAAGATACTGCACCTTGGCATCGGGAAGAAGCTCACGGATAAGCTTACAGTAATAGAGTGAGAAGGAAATAAATATCATATGGTCAAGGTAATCAAGCTCAATTATCTCGGCTATCATACGCTTGATGTCCTCATCCTTGAAGCCGCCCTTTATCTCAAGCACGCAGTACTTGTCGTACTTTTTGCAGATGCTGATATATTCGGCAAGCTGAGGCACTCTTATATCACGCCTTACACGGCTTCCGTCGAGGTCGGGAAGAACAACGTCAGCAACCGCATCGTAGTTCGACTCCTCGACGTTTACGGTGACCTCGCCACCCGAAACACGCTTGAGGTCGGCATCGTGAATTATAACGAATTTTCCGTCAGCGGTGCAATGAACGTCGGTCTCAACGCCGTAGTAGGAGCGGTTACCCGCCGCAACGAAGGCAGGGCAGGTGTTTTCTCTTTCGATTCCGCTCACTCCTCTGTGAGCAATCATTTTGACACCTTTTTTGTCTGAAAGTCTTACTGTATCCTTAAATGTAGGCATAACATTCTCCTTTCTATGTGTAAAAAGGCGCAACGCTCGGTTGCACCTTTTTATCATTTCGTATAAATTAACCAATCTTGGGAAGAGAAGCCGCTGCAACAGACTGACCTACACGGCGTGCCTTCTCATCGGGAATGTGAAGCTGAACCTTCTTTGCAAGCTCGGGATACTCGGTATCGAGAACCTTCTGAGCCTGATCGAGAAGGATAGCACCGCCCTTGCCCGAGGTAACACGACCCATAATGAGAACGTGCTTGATATCGTAGAACATGGAGTAGAATGCGATGGTATAGCCGAAGTAGGTACCGATGGTCTCGTAAACGTCAGCCGCACGGGGATCGTCCTTCTCCATAAGACCCTGAACTACCTTCAGCTTTTCAGCGGGAGAGAGAGCCTCGTCAAGCTCGATACCTGCCTTGGGTGCAAGCTTGATAACCGCATCCTGAGAGAAGTACTTTACGCCACAGCCGTAGTCACCGCTCCACTCGTCAACCATTGCGCCCTTGTTGAAATCAACGGGAGCAAATGCGAGCTCGTTGAGCCAACCGGTGATATTACCGTCGCTGTCAACGTAGCCTGCTGCCTCTGAGGTACCCATAGCAACACCGAGAACGTTGTTGTCCTCAAGGCTCATAGCACCTGCAAGAGCGGTAACGTCACCATCGTTTGCAACCTCAACGGGAACGTCGCCAATCTCCTTTGCAACGTCGAGGTACATATTCTTAACGTGCTTCTCAAAGTCCTCGTCGGAAACCTTAAGGAAGAGGGAAGCAACCATTATCTTGTTGTCAATATAAACGCCTGCGGAGGAAACACCGATAGCGTCAACGCGGGGCATATGGCTTGCCGCGGTCTTCATAGCGTCGAGGATGCCCTGATAGTGATACATAGGATCGCTCTGAAGCTTGGGGAACCAAACTACCTCCTCGGAGTAAACGGTCTCACCGTTAACAACTGCGGAAACCTTACGGTCACTTCCGCCTGCATCGAAGCCGATACGGCATCCGTCGAGGTGACGTCCGATGGGAGAGGAAGCATCGTTCTCCTTGGGAGCATCCTTAACGTCTGCAACGTAAACAACCTCGAAGGGTCTCTCGTATACGCGAGCCATAAAGTTGAAGTCGAACTCACGTGCGCCGCCTACTCTGTAATCGTCGGCAATTCTGTCATAAACGTACTTTGAGCCTGCGATGTAAACCTTAAAGCCACCCTTAGCCCAGAGAAGCATCTTGATGATTCTCTCTGCGATAGCGTAGTTTTCCTCGTCGTGACCCGTCCCCTCCTTGTAGATGGTAAGGGGATACTCTGCCATAAGACCCTTTGTTCTTTCAACAGAGATGATAATTTCCTGATTTTCAGCCTTTGCAACTGCCGCCTTATAATCGTCAAGCACCTTTGCCATCGGCATAAATTCAGGTTCAAGCTTTGCAATAATCATTTTATTAAATTCCTTTCGTATTTTATGCGTTATATCTTATCTCGCCTGCGAGAATAGTGGTCTGTACGTTAAGAGCATCGTCGGTAATAACGAGGTCGGCACGCTTGCCCTCCTCGATAGAGCCGATCTCAGCCTCCTCACCGAGTGCGGTAGCGGGGTTGAGAGAAGCACATCTTACTGCCTCCCAAAGCTCAAGTCCTGTGTTGGACCAGAGGTTGTAAACCGCCTTGTTGAGAGTGAGAACGCTTCCTGCAATCGTACCGTCTGGCATAAGACACTTGATGCCCTCCTTGTGTACGGGCTGACCGCCGAGAGTGTAATCACCGTCGGGCATTCCGCCTGCTCTGATACAGTCGGTAATGAGACAGAGCTTGTCGCCCTTTATCTTTGCAACGAGTCCGAAAAGACCTGCGTTTACGTGGAAGGTGTCGGCAATAAGCTCAACCGATACCTTGTCGCTTGCAAGTGCCGAGCCAACAACTCCGGGGCTTCTGTGAGTAAGCGCGGTCATTGCGTTGAAAAGGTGAGTTGCGTGAGAAACGCCCTTCTCAATTCCTGCGTTAGCCTCCTCAAAGGTAGCACCCGTGTGACCCATGGAAATGAGCACCTTGGTCTCTGCCTTAACCTTTTCGATGCACTCGGCAGCACCGTCAACCTCGGGCGCAACCGTGAATACCTTAACGATATCCTCGTGCTTCTTTATGAAATCTCCGTCGGGACGGAGGATATGCTCCTCAGCCTGAGCACCCTTCTTGGAAGGATTGATGAAGGGACCTTCGCTGTTAACACCCAAAATTCTCGAGCCGTAGTACTCACCGCTGTTCTTAACCGTGCGTACCGCATCAAACGCAGTCTCGATCTCCGCCTTGGATACGGTCATAGTGGTGGGACACCAAGCGGTAACACCGTTCTTGATAATGCCCTCAGCCATAACCTTAACACCCTCAACGGTGCCGTCGGAAACGTCCTCTCCGAGATAGCCGTGAATGTGCATATCAACAAGACCGGGAATAACGTACTTACCCTTTGCGTCTATAACCTCGTAATCCGCAAGATTTATATCCTTAACGAAGCAGAGCTTTTCTATCTTCTCACCGTAAACGATGCAAAGATTTTCGGCAATTCTGTCCTTCAAAACAACCTTGCCGTTTATGATACATTTCATATCATTTCCTCCTTTGTGTGAATTTTTGTCCATTTTAACAAATATTATCACATCATTACATAAATAATATCACAAGTTTTCGGAAATTACAACATATTTTATAAAGAAAATGTAAGTATTTTCGATTTTTATTTGACTCTTACGTGATTGTTTGGTATAATAAAGTTAATTGAAATGTAAAAGACGTTACCTAATCTAAAAAATCAGCGTAGGGTTATATATCACAGATTCCAAAGAAATTTATATCACCGCCGAAGGCAATATCATTTGTCAAGCAAGCTTGAAGCTTGGGAGGTTTTATGAGCTTTAATAATCCATTCCTCGTTGCAGCAGACCCGTTCGTTCTGCTACACGACGGCAAATACTATTTATACGCAACCACAGCGCCCGACGGCTACCTCGTTTACGAATCGGAGGATATGGCACACTGGATTGACCGTGGCTACTGTCTCAAAAAGGATGACGTTATGGGTGAGGAAAAATTCTGGGCACCCGAGGTCATATTCCACAACGGAAAATTCTATATGGTTTACACCTCGGAGTTTCATCTCGGAATTGCCGTATCCGACTCCCCTCTCGGACCCTTCCGTCAGGAGAATAAGCGTTGGCTTACCGAAGGCCGTGCCATCGACGGACATTTTTTCCGAGACGGTGACAGGGTATATATGTATTACGTAAATTACGAGCCCGAGGGCAAGACCAACATTTTCGGATGCGAAATGTCCGAGGACCTTCAAAGCCTCGTCGGAGAACCCCGACGCCTTATCGCACCCGAGCAGGCATGGGAGCTTCGCACCTCATATATGAAGGATGGCGAGATAAGGTGCGTGGTCGAAGGCCCCTTCGTTTTAAAGCAGGAGGGAAAATACTATCTCACCTACTCGGCAAATGCTACCCAAAGTCCCTTTTACGCAGTCGGCTACGCAGTATCCGACTCCCCTCTCGGAGAGTATAAAAAATATTCCAAAAACCCGATACTCAAAAAAAGCGAGACGGTAAACGGAACGGGACACCACTCCTTCACCACCACAAAGGACGGTAAACGGCTTATCTGCGTCTATCACACGCACAACAGTCTTACCGAATGGAAGCCGAGAATGGCGTGTGCCGATTACGCCGAATTTACGGTTGAAAACGGCGAGACCGTTCTGAAAATACACGGACCTACAAGACAGGAGAAAAAATGAAAAAAATCGACCAAACGGTGCTTGAGACCACGCGATACATCGGACTTTGTACCCTTATTCTCAGCGCCCTGATGCAAGCGGTATTCCTCGTCCTCGGACGGTGGGATATAACGGTGCTTCTCGGAAATATTTTAGGAGGAGGCATTGCCGTTTTAAACTTCTTCTTAATGGGACTTACCGTACAAAAGGCGGTATTGCTCGAGGAAAAGGAAGCCAAGACCGCAATGAAGGTATCCCAGCTCTACCGCAACCTTATGCTTATTGCAGTAGCGGTTACGGGCATTGCCGTAAGCCTCTTCAACTCAATAGCGGTAATTATTCCCCTCTTCTTCCCGAGGATTGCAATATCCCTCTCGGGAATATTCAAAAGGAAGGAGGAAAAAAATTGAAAAGAAAATCACTCGGCTTTATCCTTGCCGACACGCTATATATCGCAATGATGACCTTACCCGTCCTCGCAGGGCTTATTTTAAAGATACTGACAAAGCCCGCAAGCGAAGGCATCAGCGTCACGGGAGCGCAGATATACTTCACCCTCCCCTTGCCGATTCAGAGCCTGCCCGTCACCGAGTCACAGATAAATTCACTCATCGTTATGATAACGGCGCTCGGCATATGTCTGTTTCTCACCCACGGGCTTAAGACCCGTAACATCAGCCGACGTCAGCATCTTGTCGAATGGGCTGTTGAAAAGGTGGATGCAATGACGCTTGACAGTATGGGAGAGTATTTCAAGGGATTTCCGCCCTTCATAATGTCAATACTTCTTCTGTCTGCCCTCTCAAGTCTTTTGTCCCTTTTCGGACTTTATCCGCCCACCTCGGACATAAACATCGTTGCAGGATGGGCAATACTCGTGTTCGCACTCATAACCTATTACAAATTCAAATGCGGACCGCTCGGCTACGTCAAGAGCTTCTGCGACCCGCCTCTCCTCGCACCGCTCAACGTCATAAGCGAGGTGGCAACTCCCATCTCAATGGCATTCCGTCATTACGGAAACGTGCTTTCGGGCTCGGTAATCGGTGTGCTTATTGCAACGGGACTTCAGGGGCTCTCAAAAATTGTTTTGGGATGGCTTCCCGGCTTTTTCGGAGAATTTCCGTTTTTACAAATCGGACTTCCCGCAGTGCTTTCGATATACTTCGACGTATTTTCGGGATGTCTGCAAGCATACATCTTCGCAATGCTCACTATGATGTACGTTTCGGGAGCGTTTAACGCCGACGAATATTTTGCAAGAAAAAACAAAAAAATTAAAAATTAAATTTTTGGAGGAAAAGAAAATGTTAGAACTCGCTATCGGTATTATTTTAGGTGGATGCGCACTCGGTGCAGGCTGTGCAATGATTGCAGGTATAGGCCCGGGTATCGGTGAAGGAAACGCAGTCGCAAAGGCTTGTGAAGCCATCGGACGTCAGCCCGAATCAAAGGGTGCTGTAACCTCTACCATGCTTATGGGATGTGCAATTGCGGAAACCACGGGTCTTTACGCACTCGTTATCGCAATCCTTCTTATCTTCGTTGCTCCCAATATGCTTGTAAACATTCTCTTAAGGGCTATCGCATAAGGAGTAAATGATGCAAACGTTAGAAGTCATATCTGTCAATTTATGGCAGACCTTGATATCTCTTTTAAACCTTGTGGTGCTTTTTCTCATCGTAAAGCACTTCCTCTACAAGCCCGTCAAAAACGTGCTTGCCAAGAGACAGGCAGAGCTTGAGGAGCATTATACCACCGCCGAAAAAGCACAGGCAGATGCCGAGGCTGACCGTCTTGCGTGGGAGGAAAAGCTTTCGGGAGCAAATGCAGAGGCAGACGCAATTCTTCAGAATGCCACCGAGCTTGCTCACAACAGAGGCGATGCCATTGTAAGCGAGGCTCGTGAAAAGGCTGACGGAATCGTAAGAGTTGCACAGAACGAGGCAGAGCTTGAACGCCGTCGTGCAACCGAGGGCATCAAGCGTGAAATAGTTGAGGTTTCGGGAGCAATCGCCGAAAAAATGCTTGAGCGTGAGGTAAACGTCGAGGACCATAGAAGCCTTATCGACTCCTTTATTGAAAATATAGGTGAGAGCGATGAATGACGTTTCAAAGGAATACGGCACCGCCCTCTTTGAGCTTGCTCTTGAAAGCTCAAGGACTGAGGAATACCTTAATGCGCTCGAAACGGCAGACGGAATTTTCAAGGAAAATCCCGAGCTTTTCGCTCTTCTCTCATCTCCCTCGATTTCCGCAGGGCAGAGGCTTGAGGTTGCGGAAAAGGTATTCTCTCCCATACTTCCCGAGCAGGTAACAAGCTTTTTGCTTCTGCTTTGCGAAAAGGGACGGGTATCGGTATTTGAAGGAGCGCTTGCCGAATATCGCACGCTTTACGATGCGTCTCACAAGACCGTCAAGGCGGAAATCACAAGCGTTGTAGAGCTTACCGAGGTTGAAAAGGAAAGGCTCATTGCAAGGCTTGAAGGTATATATCACTGTAAAATATCCCCGAAATACTCACTTGACCCCACGCTTCTCGGAGGAGTCAGGGTCGAGCTTGACGGAAAGATAATCGACGGCAGTATCCGTCAACGCTTACACGAGGTAAAGGAAGTGATCGAATGAATATAAGACCCGAGGAAATCAGCAGCGTTATCAAGGAACAGATAAAAAATTATAAATCAAAAATCGAGATGAAGGAAACGGGAAGCGTTATTCTCGTCGGTGACGGAATAGCAAGAGTCTACGGACTTCGTGACTGTATGTCGGGAGAGCTTCTCGAGTTCGAGGACGGAAGCTACGGTATGGCACAGAATCTTGAGACCGACACCGTATCCGTCGCAATCCTCTCGGACAACAACTCCATCCGTGAGGGCACGTCCGTCAAAAGAACGGGCAAGGTATTATCCGTACCCGTAGGAGAAAAAATGCTCGGACGAGTTGTCAACGCACTCGGAGTTGCCATTGACGGCAAGGGCACTATTGAAGCCGACGGCTTCCGTCCCATCGAATCGGAGGCACCCGGTATCATCGAGCGTAAGAGCGTATGCGTACCCTTACAGACGGGCATCAAGGCAATCGACTCTATGATACCCATCGGCAGAGGTCAGCGTGAGCTTATCATCGGTGACAGACAGACGGGTAAGACCGAAATTGCCATCGACACAATTATAAATCAGAAGAATACAGGCGTTATTTGTATCTACGTTGCCATCGGACAGAAGAGCAGCTCGGTGGTTCAGCTTGCAAACGAGCTTACCCGCTCGGGCGCTATGGAATACACGATAATCGTATCGGCATCCGCCTCCGAGTCAGCGCCTCTCCAGTACGTTGCGCCCTATGCAGGCTGCGCAATGGCAGAGTATTTTCGTGAAAAGGGACGTGACGTGCTTATCATCTACGACGACCTTTCCAAGCACGCCGTTGCCTACCGTGCCCTCTCCCTTCTTATAAGAAGACCTCCGGGACGTGAGGCTTATCCGGGTGACGTTTTCTATCTTCACTCAAGACTTTTGGAGCGTGCCGCTTGCGTTTCCGAGGAATACGGCGGAGGCTCAATCACCGCCCTCCCTCTCATTGAGACTCAGGCAGGTGACGTATCGGCATACATTCCCACAAACGTAATTTCAATCACCGACGGTCAGATATTTCTTGAGACCGAGCTTTTCCACTCGGGCGTTATGCCTGCGATAAATCCGGGTATTTCTGTAAGCCGAGTAGGTGGCTCTGCACAGCTCAAGGGTATGAAGAAGGTTTCGGGAGAATTGAAGCTTCTCTACTCACAGTACCTTGAGCTTAAGGCATTCGCACAGTTCGGGTCAGACCTTGACGCCGACACGAAATCCCGTCTTGCACTCGGTGAAAGAATAGTCGAGGTATTAAAGCAGGGCAAAAACTCCCCCATCCGAGTCGGCTGTCAGGTTGCCATAGTTTATGCGGTAATCAACGGCTATCTCAACAATACCCCCGTAAAGCAGGTCAAGGAGTATGAGGCAAGGCTTTACTCACTCCTTGAAAATAAATACTCCACCTTCCTTGAAAGAGTCGAGCAGGGCTTCTGGGACGAGAGTGATATCGAGCTCCTCAAGACCGCACTTCAAGAGATGAGGTGAGGTAATGGGAACGGATATTAAAACACTCCGTGTCAGAATCAAAAGCGTAGATTCCACCCTCCATCTCACCAAGGCAATGGGACTCGTTGCCTCCTCCAAGATAAGACGTGCCACCGATTCTATGGCGAAGGGTCTTGAATATTCCACCGCGCTTGAGGAGACCGTTCATCAGCTCTCGGGCGTTGAGGAATGTCGCAAAAGTCCCTATATGGCAAAGCGTGACACCAATCGTACAAGCCTCGTTGTAATCGCAGGTGACCGAGGTCTTGCAGGAGGATATAACGCCAATATTTTCAGGCTTATGAAGAATTTTCCCGATGCGACGGTATACCCCGTCGGCAAGCGTGCCTGCGACCGCTTCGGAGGAAAAACACTCCTTGCCGAAAAATTCACCTACGCCGATGCCCGTGAAATTGCTCTCACCGTCTGCCGTGAATTTGCCGAGGGAAATATTGACCGCTTCGGAATCGTCTGCACGAAATATCACTCGATGATGTCGCAGGAGGCGTGCATCAAGTGGCTTCTTCCCCTTAAAAAAAGCGAGAAAAAATCGTCGAGCGCCGTTTTTGAGCCCGACGAAATAACCGTGCTGAACAGAGTTATTCCCGAATACGTTTCGGGTATGATAGTTTCCGCTGTCAAGGAAAGCTTTGCGTGCGAGGTTGCCGCACGCCGTGTCGCAATGGACTCGGCAGGCAAGAACGCTCAGGAGATGATAGACCGTCTCGGTCTTGAGTACAACCGTGCCCGTCAGGGTGCTATCACTCAGGAAATCACCGAGATCGTAGCGGGAAGCGAAAGTAACTAAAAAGGAGATTTACAATGTCAGATATAGCAAGAGGCAGCGTTGCTCAGGTAATGGGTCCCGTAGTTGACGTTGCTTTTGAGGAGGGATATCTTCCCTCGATATTGAATGCGCTGACCATTCCAAGCGGTGACAAGACTCTCACCGTTGAGGTTGCTCAGCATATCGGTGACAACGTAGTAAGATGCATCGCAATGGCATCCACCGACGGACTTTCCCGAGGACTCCCCGTAATCGATACGGGCAAGCCCATCAGCGTACCCGTCGGACGTGACACGCTCGGACGAATCTTCAACGTCCTCGGTGACACCGTGGACAACAAGCCCTTTGAATCCGAGTGCGACCGCTGGGACATCCACCGTCCCGCACCGAGCTACAGTGAGCTTGCCACCTCCACCGAAATACTCGAGACGGGTATCAAAGTAATCGACCTCATCTGCCCCTTCTCAAAGGGCGGTAAGATCGGTCTGTTCGGCGGCGCCGGCGTCGGCAAGACGGTGCTCATCATGGAGCTGATCAATAACGTCGCGAAGGAGCACGGCGG
>JAFYTG010000092.1 GCA_017558945.1 Clostridia bacterium | reverse complement strand
TGAGACGGTTGAATACTGTAATAAAAACGGAATACTTATAGAGGCTTGGGCACCTCTCGGCAGAGCGCAGATATTTGAAAACGAAACGATTGCTTCCATTGCCAAAAAGCACAATAAGACCTCTGCGCAAATTTGCCTCCGTTGGTGCATTCAGCATAACGCAGTACCGATTCCTAAGTCGGTTACTCCTTCGAGAATACTTGAAAACACCGATATTTTCGACTTTGTGCTTGATGAAGCGGATATGAAGGAGATTGATGCGCTCCCGTTTATCGGAGGCTCTGCTCATGATCCCGATACGGTTAACTTTTGATTTTTTTAAAAAAATACTTGACATATTCAAAAATTGTGATACAATAGTACCATATTTTAAAAGGCGCTTGAGTCAAAAGAGTAGCAGGGAAGTACCTTACAGAGAGCTGTCGGTCGGTGCAAGACAGCAAGGGAGAGCTTATGCGAAGTTCATTTGACGAGCTGTGTGTTGAATTTTCAGTAGGCACAACGGGTACGACCGTTATATCGTTAAGACTTTTATTTCTTAATAAGGGCTTGACCGTAAGGTCATGCTGAAAGCAGAGTGGTACCGCGTTTATTGACGCCCCTGTATATTCAGGGGCGTTTTCTTATGTCAAAAATTCCCGAAAGGGTTTATAAATATTTTGGAGGAAAAACCAATGAAAAGAATTTTAGCACTCATACTTGCGCTTACAATGAGCGCACTCACACTTGTTGCCTTCACCTCTTGCAGCAACGAAAAGGCAGATTTTACCGTTGGTATCTGTCAGCTTATGAAGCACGATGCTCTCGACTCGGCAACAAAAGGCTTTGTTGATGCTCTTTCCGCAGCTCTTGCAGCTGAGGGTAAGACTGTTGAATTTGACGAACAGGTGGCAGGAGAGGCAACTCTTTGCACTACCGTAATCAACACCTTCACCGCAAAGAACGTTGATCTTATTATGGCTAACGCTACTCCCGCGCTCCTCGCGGCTGCTAATGCGACCACGACCATTCCCGTTCTCGGTACTTCCGTAACCGATTACGCAGATACCTTTGCAGGCAATATTCCTGCAAACGTATCGGGTACGTCCGATGCCGTTCCCTTTGACGAGCAGGCTAAGATGATGATTGATACTCTCGGCCTCGTTGCAGGTGACAAGGTAGGCGTTATCTACTGCACCAACGAGTCTAACTCTCTCATTCAGTATAATGCTGTTAAGGAGCTTTTTGACAAGGAGGGTATAATTGTTGAGGCTTATACCTTCTCCGAAACCACCGAGCTTCAGGCGGTTGTAAACACCGCGGCGGCTAATAGCCGTGCAATCTACGTCCCCTCAGATAACACCGTTGCACAGAACGATAGCATTGTAGGTACAATCTGTACCGAGAATAACGTTCCCGTATTCACAAGCTACGGCGGAGCGGTATGCTATGCAAGCCTTGCTATTGATTACTATGAGCTTGGCGCAGAGACCGGTAAGATGGCAGCAGAGATTCTTCTCGGCACAAAGGACGTTTCCGATATCGAGATTAAGACCCTCACTCCTTCGGTAGTATTCAACAACGAGCTTTGCACAAAGCTTGGTATCGCAGTACCCGAAAATAACTAAAAACCAGAGGTAAATAATGGCTTTTCTTAATGCATTACCCGGAGCGATAGCCGAGGGTCTTATATGGGGACTTATGGCAATAGGCGTCTATCTCTCCTTTAAGATTCTTGATATTGCCGACCTGACCGTTGACGGCTCCATCTGCACGGGCGGATGTGTCTGCGCAGTGCTTATCGCGGGCGGAGTACCCGCTTGGCTCAGCGTTATACTTGCTTTTATCGCGGGTGCGCTTGCAGGTACCATCACCGGACTTTTTCATACGGCTCTCGGTATTCCTTCAATTCTTGCGGGAATACTGACACAGCTTATGCTTTATTCGATAAATCTTGCAATTCTCGGCGGACGCTCTTTGCTTCCCATTGATGCGCGTTCGAATAAGCTCGTTCTCAATATGATTGATAATACACACGCAATTATCGTAGCAATCGGAATCATTGCGCTGATGATAATAATTCTCTGGAAATTCTTCTATACAGAGATTGGACTCACGTTGAAATCCACGGGCGACAATCCCGATATGAGCCGTGCACAAGGCGTAAACGTTAGTCTTAATAAGGTTATCGGTCTTGCAATTTCCAACGGAATCGTTGCAATTTCAGGTGCTCTTTACTCACAGTATAAGGGCTCTGTCAGTATCAACGACGGCAGAGGCGCAATCGTCATCGGACTTGCGGCAATCTTTATTGGACTTTCCGTGTCCCTTAAAATCAAGCCCAATTTCGTTGTCAGCCTTATCGGTGTAACCTGCGGAAGCGTAGTGTATTACACGGTTTATAACTTCGTAATGCTTCTCGGTCGTAAGACTGATTATCTCAAGATGCTTTCGGCAATCATCGTTGCGATATTCTTAGCCGTGCCTTACATCAAGGGTGAATATTTCACAAAGCATAAGCCCTTGCCAATTCAAAAGGATGCGGGAGGTGAGGGTAATGCTTAAGATAACTAACCTTCAAAAGACCTTTAACCCCGGTACGATAAACGCCAAAACCGCACTTTGCGGACTTGACCTTCACTTGAAGGACGGCGATTTCGTTACTGTTATAGGTGGTAACGGTGCAGGTAAATCCACACTCCTTAACGCTATTGCGGGAGTATGGAAGCCCGATTACGGCACGATTGAAATTGATGGAGTTGACGTTACTGCAATGCCCGAGTTTAAGAGGGCTAAATTCCTCGGCAGAGTTTTTCAGGACCCTATGAAGGGTACGGCACCGGATATGGAAATTGCCGAAAATCTTTCAATTGCCGCACGTCGCGGTACTAAAAGAAAGCTTATCCGCGGAATCAAGAAGAACGAAAGACAGCAATACCGTGAGCTTCTTGCCTCCCTTGAGCTTGGACTTGAATCAAGACTTTCAAGCAAGGTCGGACTCCTTTCGGGAGGTCAGAGACAGGCGGTAACGCTTCTTATGGCAACCCTTCAGAGACCGAAGCTCTTGCTCCTTGACGAGCATACTGCGGCACTCGACCCCAAAACCGCCGAAAAGGTGCTTGCTCTTACCGATAAGATAGTTTCGGAGAATAAGCTTACCACCCTTATGATTACCCATAATATGCGTGATGCCATCAAGCACGGCAACCGCCTTATTATGATGCACGAGGGCAGAATAATCATTGATATTGAGGGTGAAGAAAAGAAGAAGCTTACCGTTGAGGACCTTCTCGGAATGTTCACAAAGGAAAGCGGTAAGGAATTTGCCAACGACAGAACAATGCTTTCATAAATTCAAAAAAGGGAAACGAGCTTCGTTTCCCTTTCTTGACTTTTAAGAGCGCGGCGAGTATAATATTATCAAATATTTATTTTGGAGAAAAATATGAAAATCTTATTCGGAGACAAAAAGAATCTTTATAAAGCAAACCTTCACCTTCATTCCACCTATTCCGACGGTAAGTGTAGTGTCGAGGAATTGAAGGAGCGGTATAAGGAAAAGGGCTATTCGATAATTGCCTTTACCGACCACGAGCATCTTATCGATAATTCCCGACTCAACGATGATAATTTTCTTGCAATTACCTCCTGTGAGGTGGCTATAAAGCAGTATCGTGATTTATCCACTCTCAAGCGTCACGATATGAAGGTGACCCACCTGAATTTTTATTCCAAAGATCCTCATAATATAAAAACCCCCTGCTATTCTTCCTTTTACGACCACTACGTAAAGGATGAAATCAAGGATATCGTGTGGCAAGGGGAGGAGTATGAAAGGGTATATTCACCCGACGGCATCAACGAGATGGTAAAAAGGGCAAAGGAGCAAGGCTTCCTCGTTTCCTACAATCACCCCACCTGGTCGCTTGAAAGCGCACTTGAGTATATTAATTATGAAGGCTTTGACTTTGTTGAGATATACAACAATTCTTGTGCTTTAAAAGGTCAGCACGACGATGAGACAGCATTTGAAACACTCCTTCAAAATGGCAAAAGAGTCTTCTGCACTGCGGCAGACGATAATCATAATATCCGTCCTTTTGACTCGGTATACGGTGATTCATTCGGAGGCTGGTGTGTGATAAACGCCGACAGCCTGGATTATTCAGAGATTATGACGGCGCTTGAAAACGGTGACTTTTACGCTTCCACGGGATGCGAGATTTATTCAATTGCCGAGAATGACGGTAAGGTGCAGGTCAAATGCTCTCCCGTTAAGAAGATTGCGCTTTATACCTCAACTCGTCGTGCCTCCTTTGCACTTGCCGAGTATGGTGAAATGATTGACTTTGCCGAACTAAAGCTTGATGAAACCGACGTGTTTTTCAGAATACGTATTGAGGATGAGCATGGTCACAAGGCTTGGTCTCAGGCTTATTATATTTAAAAAATCGCACGCTACTGCGTGCGATTTTTTTCTCTGTACTCACTGGGAGAAAGACCCGTTTTCGATTTAAATATTTTTGAGAAGGCAAGTGAATCACGGTATCCCACCGAATATGCAACGCTTCCGATTGATAACGTCTCATTTAAAAGATACTCCTCGGCGCGTTTTATTCGGTAGTCGGTTATATAATCCTTTGGGGACGTTCCGAGCAATTCCTTGAAAATGGTAAAAAGGTATTTTCTGCCTATTCCTACGTGAGAGGCTACCGAGTCAACGGTTATATCCTCGATGAAGTGAGCCTTAATGAATCTCGTTGCCGTGGTAAGATAGGCGCTTTTGGTATTCTCTGCGGATTCTCTCGGAATGATTGCGGAAAAGAAGTCATAAAGCCTTGCGGAAAATTTCAGGTTTTCGCTTAACTCTGCGGTTCTTTCGCTTGGCATTGCTCGCAATGCTTCAAGGGCATCGGTACGGCTTTTAAGCGTTGCAACGGGGTTTCGAAGAGTCAAGCCTGCACCTGACAGAATTTCCTTTGCATCATCGCCCGTAAAGGTGACCCAGGAATAATGCCACGGATTTTGTGAATCGGCTTGATATTTTACTATCGTTCTTGGGAAAATGACGAAAATTTGTCCCTTATTAACGGTGTATTTTTTTGTTCCGCAATAAAACGTACCGCTTCCGTCGATGACGTAATGTATGATGTAAAGGGAGCGTACACCTGGTCCCCAGGAGTGATTCGGTGTACATTTTTCTTCCCCTCGGGATATAGGAATTATCGTTTGCTTATTTTTCGGTGCATCGATGATTTGTGTTATACAAGCCTCATTCATTTTGTTCCACCTCCGTTTGTAGACATTTTACCATATATGTCAGACATAAATCAATGGACAAAATGCAATATTATGAGTATAATTTCTATACAAAATAAATAAATTCGGAGGTTATTATGAAGAAGTTTGCTTTTATAGGTGGCGGAAGCTTCGGTTTTACCCGTACACTTGTACGTGACATTCTTACATTCCCCGCATTCCGTGATGCTGAAATTGCTCTTATGGATATTGACGTGGAAAAGCTTGATTACATCAAGCGTGCTTGTGAGAAGATTGTTCGTGTAGGAAATTATCCTGCTAAAATTACCGCAACCACTGACCGTGTTGAAGCGCTAAAGGGTGCAGATGGTGTTATTTGTACAATTCTTTCGGGCGACGTTGAGGTGTGGAAGCATGATATACTCATCCCCGAAAAATACGGAATTGATATAAACGTTGGTGACACAAGAGGTCCTTCGGGCATTTTCAGAGCACTTCGTACCATTCCCGTAATGCTCGACATTTGTGCTGATATTGAAAAATACTGTCCCAATGCTATATTCCTTAATTACACAAACCCCATGGCTATGCTTTGCCGTGCTATGCAGGAAAAATATCCTCATCTTAAAATCACAGGTCTTTGCCACAGCGTTCAGGGTACTGTAAAGAAGCTTGCTGAATGGGTGGGCGCAAACCACGAGGAAGTAACATACACCTGCGCAGGTGTAAACCATCAGGCTTTTTACCTTGATTTGAAGTGGAATGGTCAGGATATGTATCCCTTGCTTCGTGAAGCGATGAAAAAGCCCGAGATATATAACGATGAACAGGTAAGAAACGATATGTTCATGCATCTCGATTATTACGTAACCGAGTCAAGCGGTCATAACAGCGAATACGTTGCATGGTACCGTAAGCGTGCCGACCTTATTGACAAATATTGTACCACCGGAACAGGATGGAATCCCGGTGAGCATTCATACATACTCAATTATTATCTTGATAGAAAGGATACCTGGAGAGACACTATCAACGAATGGCTCGACAAGCCCGATGAAGAGGTTGAGCTTGAGAGAGGCGAGGAGTATGCCGCATATATCTTCAATGCTGTTTTTGGTGACAATACAATGTTCAAATTCAATGGCAACGTGCGCAACTACGGACTTATAGAAAATCTTCCCGAAGGATGCTGTGTAGAGATTCCCGTTGTTGCAAGCCGTGACAGTCTTGAAAGTGTTTCTGTCGGAAAGATTCCCGAGCATCTTGCAATTCTTATCAATACTACAGCTCGTTGCGAGGAGCTTGCCGTTCAGGCTGCACTTGAAGGGGATGCTAAAAAGGTATTCTGGGCATGTGCATTCGATCCGTTGACCTCTGCCGTTTTGTCTCTTGAGGAAATCAAGAACATGGTTGACGAAATGCTTGAACAAAACAAAGAATATTTGCCTTGGTATAAGGGATAAAATTTAAAGGTGTGCAAATCGCACACCTTTAAATTTTATAAGTAAAAGTCCATTACAAGCATCAGACAAAAGCCGACGAGCAGAGAATAGGTAGCGCCCGTATGACTTCCGTGTGAATGGGTTTCGGGAATCATTTCGTGGCTTATAACGTAGAGCATAGTACCGCCTGCAAAGGCGAGCGCAAAGGGAAGTATTGCTTCGGATACGCTTACCGCAAAGAAGCCTATAAGCGTGCCTATGACCTCGATAACACCCGTTGAGAGTGCCGCAATAAAGGTTCGCGCGGGCGGTATTCCCGATGAGAGCATAGGACCGATTATGACCATACCCTCGGGAATGTTCTGAAGAGCAATAGCGCCTGCTATCGTCAACGCCTCTGCGGTGTTACCCGTGCCAAAGCCGACTCCTGCCGCAATTCCCTCGGGGAAATTGTGTATCGCAATTGCGAATACGAAAAGTATTACCTTGTAAAGCTTGTCTCGTGAGCTTTCGTCATCATCGGCAACGCCGGTCAGACGGTGCAAATGAGGTACGATGCCGTCAAGCATATGTATGACGATTGCACCTGCAAATATTCCCGCAATCGTAATGGGTAGGGCAAACCTTCCTCCGCACTCGATTGCCTCTAAAATGAGTCCTATTACCGCCGCCGCAAGCATAACGCCTGCCGCAAACGCTAAAACTATATCGCTGAATCTGTGTGAAATACGCTTGAAAATAAAGCCGAGAATGGCACCGATTACGGTTGCACCTCCGACTCCGAGCGCCGTTAATAATGCGAGCTGCATAATACACCTTCTTTATATCACAGTATATTCAATAATTGCTGTAAGGCACTTGTCAAGTCCCTTATAAGTGCTTATATTTATATATAACGACAACAGTTTTCTTTAAGAAAGCTGTCGATTCTTGTTCAAAGAATGTAGTCCCAAAAGCAATTTTGCCTTTTTGATATCATACATTCATTATAGCAAAATAGTATTCAAATGTCAATAAAATAGAGAATTTGAGTTAAAAAACACCTTGAAAAAAACTACCGTATGTATTATACTAACCCTGTAATACTTGAAAGGAGCAACGATATGAGAATTACTGTTGCTAAAATCGGAAATAATAAAACTGTTAACTTTGCCGTTGAGGAGCTTTGCAAATATTTAAAGCTTATTGACCCCGAGCTTATGCTTGACCGCCGTTTGTACGACGAATACAGCGAAAGCGTTAAGGGCGTTATCTGGGTAGGTGAGGACAAGGCGTTTGACAGTCTCCTTCCTGCTGTTGATAAGCGTGACCTTGACGACGCTATATATATTGACGTTGATAAATCTGAGGGTATCATTACGGGTACAAATCCCCGTTCGGTGCTCATTGCCGTATACCGTTTCTTAAAGGAGCTTGGATGCGCGTGGGTAAGGGATACCTCCGACGGTGAGATTATTCCCCGTTATACGCTTTCTCCCGTTTCCGTATATGTCTGCGAGAAGGCAAGCTACCGTCACAGAGGTGTTTGTATCGAGGGCTCGGATGCTTACGAGCACGTTTTTGAAATGATAAATTGGCTCCCTAAGGCAGGAATGAATGCGTTTTTCAGACAGTTTATGGTACCGGGAGAATTCTTCGACCGCTGGTATGACCATCTGAAGAACCCTTATACGGAAAAGGAATCCGTCACAACAGACGACGTTGTGGCAATGATGCGCTCGCTCGAAGAAGAGATAGAGAAAAGAGGACTTCTGTATCACGCAGTCGGTCACGGCTGGACGAGTGGTGCAATCGGAGTGAATCCTACGGGATGGGAGGACAAGAGCAACACCGTCCCCGAGGACAAAAAGGAAATGGTGGCAATGCTCGGAGGCGAGCGTAAGTATTTTAACGAAATGCCTCTTTCGACTAATCTTTGTTACTCAAATCCCGATGTGAAAAAAGCACTTTCCGATACTGTTGTGAGCTATTGCGAAGCTCATCCGAATGCAGATTACGTTCATTTTTGGCTGGCTGATGGGGCTAATAATTTTTGCGAGTGCGAAAACTGCGCAAAGTTTCTTCCCTCTGATTGGTACGTTGACGTTATGAATGAAATCGACGAAAAGCTCAGCGAAAAGGGGATTCGCGCAAGAATCGTATTTTTGGCTTACGTTGACCTGCTTTGGGCACCCGTGAAAAATAAGCTGAAGAATCCCGACCGCTTTACTATTATGTTTGCTCCCATAAAGAGAAACTTTGACGTAAGCTTTAAGACCTTGAACTGCGACGAAACCGTAATTCCCGAATATGAGCTTAACAAGAGCGTAATACCGAAGGATATTGTAGAGAATGCCGCGCATCTTGCAAAATGGTTTGAATCTTCAAACGTCACGGACGGCTTTGATTACGATTATCACCTGATGTGGAATCTTATCCGTGACGGTGGCGGAATTATGACATCTCACGTGCTTTTTGACGATATGCAGAATCTTGACAGAATCGGACTTTGCGGAATGGTTTCCTGTCAGCTGATGCGTTGCTCCTTCCCGACAGGACTTGCTATGGCTATGATGGCGGAAGGGCTCTGGGACAAGACCTGCGACTTTGAAGAGAAGAGCGACTCTTACTTCCTCTCCGCCTTCGGAAATGACGGTTTGGCGGTTAAGGAGTATCTGAAAAAGCTTACCTGTGGTATCGACCCGAATCGTGACGAATGGGAGTTTAAACAGGTTTCCTCGGAGCAAAGAGAAAGACTTGTCGAGTTTATTGCAGAGCTTTACCGATTTGAGCCTGTGATAAAGAAGAATATAGACGAATGCTGCGGAAACGTTCGTCGCTCCTGGGAATACCTCGACATACACCGAGAGATATATATCCGCTTCGCAAACGCTCTTGTCCGACGTGCGGACGGCGCTGATATGGCTGAGAGACAGAGACTTTCAGACGAGCTTCGTGATTTCCTTGCAATAAACGAGATGAAATATCACAGAGTGCTCGATTACAATAACAGTATCGGTTACTTTATAAATTCACTGACATATTATAAAGGAGAATGAGATGATTAAGAAAGAAATATTCCCCCCTGTTCGAGTGATGCACAGTGAGGGAAAGATAGAGTCCCCCGAATCTCTTCTCACTCTCGGCACGACCCAAGCCTTCGTCGGTGAGCCTGTTGCTCCCGTTATGAAGGTTTCGGGAAAAGGTTACGTGGTTCTTGACTTTGGAAAAGAATTTCGAGGCGGAATAAGAATTATCACGGGAAATTCCGTTACAAACGATAAGAATTACATCCTGATTCGCGTAAGATTCGGCGAGTCGGTAAACGAGTGTATGGCTGAAATGGGAGAAAAGAACGCAGGTTGCGATCACTCCCCGCGTGATATCGAAACGAAAATCGTAAGCTTTTCCACCGCAAGGATAGGTGATACGGGATTTCGCTTTGTAAGAATTGACTTTCTTGAAGAGGTTGATTCCGAAATACGAGATATTCTCACGGATGCTGAGATTTTAGACCTTGCCACACAGTATGAGTACAAGGGAGGCGACCCTCTTCTTCTCGATATTTTCAAAACGGCAAAAAGGACGATTGACTTGTGTGCCGCGGGCGACTGCGTGTGGGACGGAATAAAGCGTGACCGAATGGTCTGGATAGGGGATATGCACTCCGAAATGCTCGCTCTTGCTACCCTTTACGGAAGAGTCGAGCTTTTCGAAACCTCAATGGAATTTTTGAAGGAAACGAGTCCTCTCGACAATTTTATGTGCCGTATCTACACCTATTCTGCGTGGTGGATTATCTGCCTTGCCGATTGGTGTCGTATGACCGATGCCGTGGATTTTGCGGCAAGGAACGTAGAATACGCCGAAGGTATCATCAAGCAGTTTCTTGAATGCATCGACGAGAACGGAGACTTTCATTTCAAAGTTAGGACACTCGTTGACTGGCCGACTGTCGGACGCTCGGACGAGATGGACGGCACTCGTGCAATTCTCACTCTCATGGCGAAACGTGCCGTAGAGCTCTTTGAGTCATTATCGAGAGATGTTGAAAAAGCAAAAGAATTGCTCTCTCGCCTTGAAAAACATCCGATAAAAGCAAAAGAAATGATGCAGGTTGCAGGACTTAAATTTATGGCAACGGGAAGCCTTGACGAGGATGAGATAGAGCTTCTCAAAAATCACGACTCCCGAGGTATGTCCACCTTTATGTCCTACGATATTCTCACCGCATATGCCCATTATTTCGGAAAAGACGAGGCAGTGCGTGTTATGAAGGAGTATTACGGCGGTATGCTCTCGGTCGGAGCGACAAGCTTTTGGGAGGATTTCAGCCTTGATTGGCTTGAGGGAGCGGGTAGAATAGACGAGTTTACCCCCGACACTCTTGAGGATATTCACGGTGACAGAGGCGATTTCTGCTACAAGGGATTTCGTCATTCACTTTGTCATGCTTGGAGCACGGGAATAATAGCTTTTATGAAGGAAATGAATATATAAACTAAAAGGGGCTGTAAAAAACTGTTTTGAACCGACCTCCCAATCGTTAGATTTTTGGTCTAACTTTTGGGGGTCGGTTCAGTTTGAGTTTTTTACAGCCCCTTTGCTTTATTGATTTGTTAACGTCGCATAGCCGCTTATCTTACAACTCGTCCCGAGCCGTCGCCGCCTGCGAGCTTTTCAACCTCGGAAACGCTGACTCTGTTGT
>JAFYTG010000091.1 GCA_017558945.1 Clostridia bacterium | reverse complement strand
GACAATATCGCTTGTTATGTGTTATACTATTCATAGTGATTGAGTACCTTTCCTGTTAATTTGGTTTGTGGTGATTCTATTTTAACAGAACTCAATCACTTTTTCTATTCTTTTTGGTCTCACATCAATTGTAACATTACAGCGAATATATGCACTTTTTATGTTTAACCTCTTGATAAACGCTCATAATTGTAGTAAAATCCTTGTATTAAAATTCACAAGGAGGAAAAAGGTATGCTTCAGAAGTTTTATTATTACTATTATTACTTTAACAAGGACTGCCTGTTTTCTTCCAAAGAGCAACACGCTTAATTCAAGTGAAGAATGATAGACAGTCCGCAGCCGTTTGTGCATTTTGAGGCACAATTGGTAGGCGGATTTTTTTGTTGCAAAATACGGAGGCGCTTATGTTTTCAAGCAAAATGCTCGAAATGGGCAAGCACGGCTCGGTGATACGCGAAATAGCCGAGCATTCAAAAATGCGAAAGGCAGAAATAGGTGACGATAAGGTATTCGATTTCAGCATTGGAAATCCCAGTATCCCCTGCCCCGAAAAATTCAACGAGGTTCTTATCGACCTTATCAAAAACACTGATCCCGTAGAGCTTCACAGCTACACAGCTGCTCAGGGAGACCCTGTAACGAGAAGAATACTCGCGGAAAACATAGAGAAGAAATACGCCTTCAAGCAAACCGACAGCCTTATATATATGACCTGCGGTGCATCCTCATCGCTCTCAATAGTATTCAGAGCGTTGCTCGAGGAAGATGACGAGGTAATAGCTTTTGCCCCGTATTTCCCCGAATATAAGGCGTTTATTGAAAATGCAGGCGGTATTTTAAGGGTTGTAGGATGCAATCCCGAAACACTATACCCTAATTTTGAAGAGCTTAAACAAGCCATCAATCGCAAAACGAAGGCGGTAATAATAAACTCCCCCACAAACCCCACGGGTTCTGTAATTCCTAAGGAAACGCTCGAAAAAATCGCATCCACCCTGACACAAGCCTCATCCGAGCTTGGCACTCACATATACATTGTTGCCGACGAGCCTTATCGCGAGGTGGTTTACGACGGAGTTGAGGTGCCTTACGTTCCGACAATATATCCCGACACGGTGGTATGTAACTCTTACAGCAAATCACTTTCCGTTCCCGGTGAAAGAATCGGATATATAGCGATATCTCCCAAGTCTTATATGGCAGAGGATTTTTACTACGCCGTCTGCGGTGCGGGAAGAGGTATGGGATATATATGTGCTCCGTCACTTTTGCAAAGAGCAATAGCCATCTGCGACTCCCTCCCCTGCGACGTCTCCGCATACGACAAAAACAGACGTCTTTTGTATAATTCCCTTATCGAAATCGGATATACCTGCGTTTTACCGCAAGGCGCGTTTTATCTGTTTGTAAAGGCGCTTGAGCCTGATGCAAACGCATTTGCAAGGAAAGCAAGAGAAGAAGAGCTTCTTCTCGTTCCGTCCGACTCCTTCGGCGTTGAGGGATGGGTAAGAATAGCATATTGCACCTCATACGAGCAGATTGAAAAATCCCTTCCCGCATTCAAAAAACTTTACGAAAGCTACAAGGTGAAATAAAATGGCTGATCTTGAACACGCAAGACTTATAATAAACGAGGTTGACAGCGAAATGCTCCGCCTCTTTGAAAGAAGAATGGAGGCTGTCAAGGAGGTCGCGGAATACAAAAAGGAACACGGTCTGCCAATCGACGATTTCGTCCGAGAGGAAGAAATGATAAAGCGCAACTCCAAGGCGGCAAGCGACGAATTCCGCTCATATTACGTTAACTTTTTACGCTCCACAATTGATATATCAAAAAATATGCAGCACCGTCTGCTTGACGGAATGAAGGTTGCCTTCAGCGGTGTAAAGGGTGCTTTTGCAAACATTGCCGCACTCCGCATCTTTCCCGACGCTCAGGCAATCCCCTACCCCGATTTCAAATCGGCTTACAAGTCAGTTGAAAACGGGGATTGTGATGTGGTAATACTTCCCGTTGAAAACAGCCAGAACGGAGACGTGGGTGGAGTTATGGACCTTGCCTTCTTCGGCACACTCTACGTCAACGGAGTTTACGAGGCAGAAATCGTTCAAAATCTCATTGCACCAAAGGGCGCAACCCTTTCAAGCATAAAGAGGGTCATAAGCCATCCTCAAGCGCTCGGACAGTGCGCCGCATTCATCGAAAAGCACGGCTACGAAACAATTGAGGCTGTCAACACAGCGGTTGCGGCAGAGGAGGTTGCAAGACTCAACCGTCCCGACACCGCGGCAATAGGAAGCGTTGAAGCCTGTGAGGAATACGGACTTGTAAAGCTTGAGGGACACATCAACGAGGCATCCAATAATACGACACGCTTTGCGGTATTCTCAAGAGCAAGACGCACTCCGACCCCGAGAGACAAGCATTTCATAATGCTTTTCACGGTAAAGAACGAGGCAGGCTCTCTCGGTCGTGCAATATCCGTTATCGGAGAGCACGGATTTAACCTCAGAGCACTCAAGAGCCGTCCGACAAAGGAGCTTATCTGGGACTATTATTTCTACGCCGAGGGCGAAGGCGACCTTTACTCTCCCGAGGGCGAAAAAATGAAGGCTGAACTCAAGGAATGTTGTTCTAACTTCAAGGTGCTCGGTACGTTTGAAAAGGAATTGAAGATTTAAGGAGACGTATATGATAATTCCCGTAAAAACCTCTCAAGGTAACTACGATATAGTTTTCGGAAGAGGCTCACTTGATAATGCGAAAAAGCATATGAACCTTGACCGTCGCGTGCTTATAGTAACCGACAGCGGTGTACCCAAGGAATACAGCGAGAAAATCGCATCCTTCTGCAAGACTCCCGTAATTCATACAATACCGCAGGGTGAGGCATCCAAGACGCTTGATACCTTCAAGGAGCTTCTCGAGGTGCTCGTCAAAAGCTCCTTTACACGCTCGGACTGTGTGGTTGCGGTCGGTGGAGGAGTTGTCGGAGATCTCTCGGGCTTCGTTGCCTCCGCTTTTATGAGAGGAATTGATTTTTATAATATACCTACGACATTTTTGTCTCAAGTAGATTCATCCGTCGGAGGCAAGACGGCAATAGACTTTATGGGATTAAAAAACATTGTCGGAGCTTTCTATCCTCCGAAATGTGTAATAGTTGACCCCGACACGCTGTCCACCCTTCCCGACAGACAAATATCAAACGGAATTGCAGAGTCGATCAAGATGGCGGCAACGAGTGACAAGGAGCTTTTTGAATTTCTCGAAACCTGCGACATTAATGACCCAAGTTCAACTGATTTTATCATAGAGCGCTCACTCATAATCAAAAAGAACGTCGTTGAAGAGGACGAAAAAGAATCAGGTCTTCGCAGAGTGCTCAACTTCGGCCACACGCTCGCACACGCCATTGAAAGCGTTTCAGAATTTTCCGAGCTTTATCACGGCGAATGCGTTGCACTCGGAATGCTTCCGATGTGTACCTCGGAGGTAAGAGCAAGGCTTATAAATATATTGAAGAAATTTAACCTTCCCACAAGCTTTGAGGCAAACGTCGACTCTCTTATCAAAGCGGCAAGTCACGACAAAAAGCTTTCGGGAGACAAGATAACACTCGTATACGTCAATTCCCCTGCAGAATTCGAATTCAGAAAAATACCCTTCTCGGAATATGAAGCATTACTCAGGGAGGCTTTAAAATGAAAAACACCTTTGGTAATTCACTCTCAATAACCCTATGGGGAGAGAGTCACGGAGAAAGCATCGGTGCAGTGCTTGACGGACTTGCGCCCGGCATAAAGGTAGACCTTGACTATATTGCGGAAAAGCTCACCCTTCGCAGACCGACGGGAAGCATTTCAACCGCCCGTCAGGAGTCAGACCCCATCAATATTGAAAGCGGTGTTTTTAACGGATACACAACGGGCACACCGTTAACCATCCGTATCCCTAACGGAGACACACGCTCGAAGGATTATTCTGCAACACGCTTCCTTGCCCGTCCGTCTCACGCAGACTACACCGCACACGAAAAATATCACGGCTTTGAGGACTTCAGAGGCGGAGGACATTTCTCGGGAAGAATAACCGCGGGAATAGTTGCCGTAGGTGCTATCGTTATTTCGGCGCTTGAGCAAAACGGAATATATATCGGCACACACGTCAAAAAATGCGCGGGTATTTCCGACAGCGATTTCACTAATAATATAAAGGATGAAATACAGCTTCTTTCAAAAAAGACCTTTTCCGTTCTTTCCGACTCGCTTGCAGAAAAAATGGAGAGAGCAATTATTGAAGCAAAGGAAAACGGTGACAGCGTCGGCGGTATTCTTGAAACCGCGATAGTCGGTATGCCAAGAGGCATTGGAGAGCCTTGGTTTGACTCTCTTGAATCCTCCCTCTCACACGCAATGTTTTCAATCCCCGCCATCAAGGGCATTGAATTCGGCGCAGGCTTCGCTCTTGCCGATATGAAGGGCTCCGAGGCAAACGACCCCTTCAGAATGGATGACGGAAAAATCATCACATCGACGAATAACAGCGGAGGCATAAACGGAGGTATTTCAAACGGTATGCCCATAATCTTCCGCACCGTAATCCGTCCCACTCCAACCATTTCAAAAGAGCAGGAAACGGTGGATATGTCTAAAATGGAGAACGCCGTGCTTGAATCAAGAGGCCGTCACGACCCCTGCATCGTACACAGAGCAAGAATCGTTCAGGACTGTATGACCGCCATTACGCTTTACGATGCAATAGCCACAAGATACGGCACAGATTGGGCAGTGAAAGGTTTATAAAATGAAATACGGATGCATTGCAGAAAAGCTCGGTCACAGCTTTTCAAAGGAGATACACTCCTACCTTGCGGATTACCCATACGAGCTTTGCGAGATTGCTCCCGACAAGCTCGGTGAGTTTATGAGAGCAAAGGATTTTCTTGCAATAAACGTGACCATCCCCTATAAGCAGGACGTCATACCCTACCTTGACGAAATCTCCGAAACGGCAAAAAGCATCGGAGCCGTAAACACAATCGTCAACAAAAACGGCAGGCTTTACGGATACAACACCGACTTCTTCGGTATGAGAACGCTTATACTTTCAAACGGTATGTCACCAAATGGCAAAAAAGCTCTTGTGCTTGGCTCGGGAGGCACTTCAAAAACTGCAGTTGCGGTGCTTGAGGACTTAGGAGCAAGAGAGATTATAAAGGTATCCCGTACAGCACGTGACGGTGCGGTAACCTATGAGGATGCCTACGCTCAGCACTCGGACGCTGAATTTATAGTAAACACCACTCCCGTCGGAATGTACCCGAATATCGGAGTATCCCCGATTGACCTTGAACGTTTTCCGAAGGTTGAGGCAATAGTCGATGCGGTATACAACCCTCTCCGCTCAAAACTTGTGTCGGACGCTCTCGAAAAGGGCATCAAGGCGGTTGGCGGTCTGTATATGTTAGTGGCTCAGGCAGCCCGTGCCTGCGAGCTTTTCATTGACACCGAAATATCCGCCGAAAAAATCAGCAAGGTTTTTCAGATAATGTACAAGCGCACCGAAAACGTAGTGCTCATCGGTATGCCCGCAAGCGGTAAATCCACCATCGGCAAGCTTGTTGCGGACAAGCTCGGTATGAGCTTTAAGGATTCGGACGAGGAAATAGTGCATATGACGGGCAAGGCAATTCCCGATATTTTTGCCGAAAGCGGCGAAGCGGAATTCCGCAAAATTGAAGCGGAGGCAATAAAGAAGCTTTCCGCCGAGAAAAACACCGTCATTGCAACGGGAGGAGGCGCAATTCTCAACCCCGAAAGCGTTCGTCTGCTCCGTGAAAACGGAAGGATATATTTTCTCGACCGCCCGCTTGAATGGATAATCCCAACATACGACCGTCCGACTGCATCAAGCCGAGAGGCTTTGAAAAGACGTTACGAGGAAAGATATCCCATTTACTCCTCGGTATGCGACGTTCATCTCAAGACTCTTGACGAGGCAGAGGAAAACGCCGAATGGATAAAGGAGGACTTTTTAAAATGAAAATACTTGTAATAAACGGTCCTAATCTCAATATGCTCGGAATCCGTGAGCCCGACGTTTACGGTAAAAGCACCTACCGTGACCTTTGCGAAATGATAGAGGCTCACGCCAAGGGAAAGAATATAGAGATTGAAATTTTTCAGTCAAATCACGAGGGCTCACTCGTCGATAAAATTCAGGAGGCTTACGGAAAATTCGACGGCATCGTCATAAATCCGGCAGCCTACACTCACACAAGCGTTGCAATACTCGATGCACTTAAGGCGGTTGCAATTCCCTTCGTTGAAATACACATCTCAAGGGTTGAGGAGCGAGAGGATTTCAGGCAGATAAGCTTTATCCGTCCTCACGCTATGAAAACCATAACGGGACACGGCTTCAACGGATATCTTGAAGCAATAGATTATCTCACGGAGGCTTTATGAAGGTAAAAATAATCCCCTCAAAAGCCAATGGAACGGCTATTGCGCCTCCGTCAAAAAGTATGGCTCACAGAGCCTTGATATGCGCTTCGTTTACCGAAAGCAGTCGAGTCAACGGCATTGGAAAATCCCGAGACGTTGACGTAACACTTGACTGTCTTGAAAAGCTTGGCGCAAAAATCGAAAGAGCCGAGGACTCTGTGATAATCGGCGGCTTCAAGCCGCAAAATATTCCCGACGGCAGTGAAATATATTGTCACGAAAGCGGAAGCACCTTAAGATTTTTTATACCGCTTTGTATGTTAGGTAAGGGTAAAACCTATATCAGCGGTGCACCGAGGCTTATGGAAAGACCTCTCACGGTCTACGAAACACTTGCCGAGGAGCTTGGAATTGAGTTTTCCTTAAAAGACGGCATTCTTACCGTCGGAGGAGGTCTCAGAGCAGGTGATTACAGCGTTGACGGAAGCATCTCGAGTCAGTTTATAACGGGTCTTTTGTTTGCGCTCTCTTGTATTCCCGAAAAAAGCACTCTTACGGTTACGGGAAAATTTGAAAGCGCCTCCTACGTTGACCTTACTCTGTCGGCACTCAAGACCTTTGGAAAGACGGTTGTAAGAAATAAAAACACATACGAAATAAATCGTGAAACCGATTTTATATCAACCGATTATACGGTTGAGGGTGACTGGTCGAGCAGTGCTTTTCTCGATGCCTTCGGGCTTATAGGAGGAAGCATAAGAGTCAAGGGGCTTAACGACAAAACTATTCAGGGCGACGCCGTATACCGAGGCTTTTACAAAAAGCTTGCAAAGTCCTACAACACCTACGACCTTTCAAACTGTCCCGACCTTGCGCCGATACTGTTTGCACTTGCCGCCGTATTACACGGAGGAGAGTTTACGGGTACGGCAAGGCTGAAAATAAAGGAAAGCGACAGAGCTGAGGCAATGAAAGCGGAGCTTGCAAAAATCGGCTGTGATATAACGGTTGAGAAAAATCGGGTCATCATACCGAAGGCAGAGCTTCACGCTCCCACCGTACCCATATCCTCTCACAATGACCACCGAATTGCAATGGCGATGGGAGTAATACTCACACTTCTCGGCGGTGAGATAGAAGGAGCAGAAGCGGTGACAAAGAGTTATCCGAGCTTTTGGTTAACACTAACAGAATTACAGAATGGATTGGAATTTTATGCTTAACAAGGATTTAAAAATACTTATAGTCGGTCTCGGACTTTTAGGCGGAAGCTACGCCAAGAAGCTGACCGCAGAGGGATATCACGTCAAGGCAATAACCCGTGACCCAAAAACTATTGAATACGCACTTGAAAACAAAATGATAGAATATGGAACGACAGAGCTTGAAGCAGAGCTTATCGGAGAAGCCGACCTCATTATCTTCGCACTCTATCCCAAGGTGTTCATAAAGTGGATAGGCAAAAACGGTCATATGATAAAGCCCGGCACCGTCATCACCGACGTAACGGGTGTCAAGGGAAGCGTTGTTGAAATGGTTCAGGATATGGTTCCCGACGGAGTTGAATTTATATCGGCACATCCTATGGCGGGACGTGAGTCAAGCGGTATAACATATGCCGATGACACCATATTCAACGGAGCGAACTACATCGTTGTTCCCACCGAAAAAAATTCACCCGAAGCGATATCCCTCTGCCGTGAGCTTGGTGAGACACTCGGCTTTGAAAAGGTATCCGAGCTGTCGGTGGATGCCCACGATAAAATGATTGCATTTCTCTCGCAGCTTACTCACTGCATCGCGGTAAGCCTTATGTGTGCATCCGATGACCCCGACATTGTAAAATACACGGGTGACTCATTCCGAGACCTTACACGAATCGCAAACATCAACGACGAGATGTGGAGTGAGCTTTTCCTTCTTAACAGAGACGCACTCGTTCAGGAAATGGACCGCTTCCGCGAGTCCTTCGACAAGCTTTACGCAACTGTAAGAGACGGAAAGCGTGAGGAAATGCGTGAGCTTATGCGTACGTCGAGTGAAAGACGCCGTAAATTCAATAAAAAATAACTATTATATATAAAAAAGCAAAAAAGAGGTATATAACTATGAATATGAATTTTTTCAGAAAGCTTCCCGTCCCGCAGGATATGAAGAGAGATTATCCGCTCGACGAAAATATGAAGAGAATCAAGGACGAGCGTGCGGAGGAAATCCGTAAAATCTTTACGGGAGAATCGGACAAGTTTATGCTTGTCATCGGTCCCTGCTCGGCAGACAACCGTGATTCCGTGCTTGACTACATCTCCCGTCTCAAGAGGGTTGAGGAGCAGGTTAATGACAAGATTTTCATCATCCCCAGAATTTACACCAACAAGCCCCGTACGACAGGTGACGGCTACAAGGGTATGCTTCATCAGCCCAATCCCGAGGAAAAGCCTGATTTGTATCAGGGCATCGTTGCCATCCGTGAGCTTCATATGACCGCTCTCAAGGATTACGGCTTCACTTGTGCGGACGAAATGCTTTATCCCGACAATCACCGTTACCTTTCGGATATGCTTGCATACGTTGCGGTTGGAGCTCGCTCGGTTGAAAATCAGGAGCACAGACTTACCGCCAGCGGTCTTAACGTGCCCGTAGGTATGAAGAATCCCACAGGCGGTGACCTCTCCATTATGATGAACGCAATCAAGGCGGCTCAGCACTCGCACTCATTTATTTACAGAGGCTGGGAGGTACAGAGTCAGGGTAATCCCTTGGCACACGCAATACTCCGAGGATACGTTGACTTTGCAGGCAAGAGCGTTTCCAACTATCACTACGAGGACCTCGTTAAGCTTTCGTCTCTCTATGCCGAGTCGGGTCTTTCCAACCCCTCCGCAATCGTTGACACCAACCACGCAAACTCGGGCAAGAAGTATCTTGAGCAGACGAGAATCGCTCACGAAATCGTTGAAAGCCGCAACTACAACGACGACGTAAAGAAGCTCGTTAAGGGTCTTATGATTGAAAGCTACATTGAGGACGGCGCTCAGGGTATAGGCGAGCATGTTTGGGGCAAGTCCATTACCGACCCGTGTCTTGGATGGGAAAAGACAGAAAACCTCATTCTTTCTCTTGCGGATAAACTTTAATAAAAGTTCTTGCATTATTTTTCATTCTTTGGTATAATGACTTGAACAGATAAATCAAGGAGACTAATAATGGATATAATTCAGGAAAAAGAAAGACTTTCATCAATTTACCCCGACCTTTCAGACGAACAGCTTACAGAGGTTGCACTCGGACTTGAAGCGGGAGTTGATGCCGCATCTTATGCAGATGCTTCACTTACGGTAGAGGATATGAAGGCAACACGTGAAAAGCTCGTTGACAGAAGAGTTCGTAATATAACCGCATTCGAGTGCCGTTATTTCTACGGCAACATCAAGTATTTTGAGCTTTTTGACAATGCACGTGAAATACTCTATTCATCTCTCATTGAAGAAAAGAACGGAGTTTCCTACCGTGACATTGAACGCTGGGCTTCCTCAAACGGTCAGCTTCAGGGCAAGGTGAATAAGCTTTATGAAAATCTTACTAAAAATATAGAGGTTAAGGATATTTTTGAATCCGAGGACAGACTTCCCGAAAAGTATGCCGAAATCGTTAAGAGCATTAAGGTTGAAAACACAACGCTTGCACTTGACATCACTCTTTCGGTAAATGGTAAGTTTGACGTTTATAAGGCTTTCGGAAAGGGCGAGTCGGACAAGAACTTCGGTGTTACCGTAACACCCGAAACCGCTTTTTCCGTAAGAAACAAGCTTTCCTCGGCACACGATACCTACTTCACACTTGCGCTCAACGGTGAGGATTTCTCAATATCCATCGCAACCGTTCCCAACAGAAGCGCAACAAAATCCGATGCAGACGTTGCAATCTGTATCAAGGATAAGGACAGTCTCTGGTACGATAACGGTGCAAAATACTTCAATACCTCGTTGCTCGTTGCAGGACTCCGTAGCTAAATTCAAGACGGTGTGTAAAGACTCAAAAAGCTTTACACACCTTTTTCTATCCACGTTTGTGAACAAAATGTTAATTTTGCAAAAAAGGCAAATCATCCCTTGAAATAAAGCTTTGTTTGTGGTATACTCTTATGGCAAAAAAATACACACATAACAGATTGCGCTTTCCGACGGTTCACTTGGCGCGTGCCTTGTGTGGCGGAAAAAACTGTTATGGCGGACAAAACCGCAGGAGGAAAAATCATGGCAGTAATCTCTATGAAGCAGCTTCTTGAAGCAGGTGTTCACTTCGGACATCAGACAAGAAGATGGAACCCGAAGATGGCAGAATTCATCTTCACCGAACGTAACGGCATCTACATCATCGACCTTCAGAAGACAGTTAAGAAGGTTGAAGAGGCTTATGCATTCGTTCACGAAATCGCTGAAAACGGCGGTAACATTCTCTTCGTTGGTACGAAGAAGCAGGCACAGGACGCAATCAAGGAAGAGGCAGAGCGTGCAGGTATGTACTTTGTAAACGCTCGTTGGCCCGGCGGTATGCTCACCAACTTCAAGACCATCCGCAAGAGCCTTGCTCGTCTTGCAAACATTCACAAGCTTGAAGAAGACGGCACATTCGACCTCCTTCCCAAGAAGGAAGTTAGCGCACTCAAGAAGGAAATGGAAAAGCTTGAAACCAACCTCGGTGGTATCAAGGAAATGACCACTATTCCCGATGCAGTGTTCATCGTTGACCCCCGCAAGGAAGCTAACGCTGTTGCAGAGGCTCGCAAGCTCGGTATTCCGATCGTTGCTATCGTTGATACCAACTGTGATCCCGATGAGGTTGATTACCCCATCCCCGGCAACGACGACGCTATCCGTGCTATCCGCCTTATCGCTTCCGTAATTGCAGATGCAGTTATTGAGGGACATCAGGGCGAGACTCCCGTTACTGAAGAAGCAGCAGACGCAGCAGAAGAAGTAACCGAATAATAAAAACGAAAGGATATGCTTGTCACGTGGCAAGCAGGTGAATAGATATGGCTATTACAGCAAAACAGGTTGCAGACCTCCGCGCTAAGACCGGTCTTGGCATGATGGAGTGCAAGAAGGCACTCACCGAGGCTAACGGCAATGAGGAAGAAGCAATAAAGCTCCTTCGTGAGAAGGGTCTTGCAGTTGCAGCTAAGAAGGCTTCCAGAATCGCAGCAGAGGGTGCTGTTGACATTATGATTTCCGAGGACGGCAAGACTGCCGCTATGATCGAGGTTAACATCGAGACCGACTTCGCTGCTACCAACGCAGTATTCGTAGGCTTCGTTAAGGACCTTCTCAAGATCATCCTCGAAAAGAGACCTGCAGACGTTGCAGCTCTTCTCGCTCTCCCCTTCGATTCCGAGCTCACCGTTGAGGGTGCAGTTAAGAACAAGGTATTTGAGATTGGTGAAAACATCAACATCCGCCGTTTCGTAATCGTTGACGGAAACGTTGCAAGCTACGTACACGGTAAGGGTCAGATTGGTGTTATCGTTAATATGAAGGATTCCGATGCAGCAGCTAAGGACGAGTTCAAGGCAGCAGCTAAGAACGTTGCTCTTCAGATTGCAGCTATGTCTCCCGCTTATCTCGACGAGGCTTCCGTTCCCGCAAGCGTTGTTGAGGGTGAGAAGGAAGTTATCCTTGCTCAGATCAAGAACGACGAGGCTAACGCTAAGAAGCCCGAGTCCGTTCTCGAGAAGATGGTTATCGGTAAGATCAAGAAGTTCTACACCCAGAACTGTCTCCTTCTTCAGGAGTACGTTAAGGATGACGGCGTAACTGTTGAGAAGTATCTCGCAGGCGTTGCAGCAGAGCTTGGCGCATCCGTTGAGGTTGCAAGCTTCATCCGTTTCGAGAAGGGTGAAGGCCTTGAAAAGAGAGAAGACGATTTCGCAGACGAAATCGCAAAGCTCACCGGCAAGGCGTAAATCACAATATCATAAAGGACACACCTCGGTGTGTCCTTTATTTTTTTACTTTCATCCCTTCGTTGACAAACATTTTTATATATAGTATAATTAAAGCATTGGAGGTGAGCAAATGAATAGTAAAAGAAATTACTTGACCGTGGCTCTTCTGTCGGCGGCGTTTATTCTTTGTACCGTATTTAACGGCGGAATGTATTGGCAACACTGTATATTTCCAATTGCACTTTTACTGATATGCTGTCTTATAAATTTCAAGGAATTGGCACGGGGCACAATGCTTATCGGAGCATGTTCAATAGCCCTTGCCGTCCTCGCCGTTCTTTCTCTTATTTCTACAAGAGGCAATTTTCAGAACGGCATATATGAGTGCGAAAAGCTTTTGCTGTTCATACTTGCGCTTTACGTCGGCAAGGTGTTTTCTCAAAATCGCAGAGTAATATTAAAGGTGCTTGTCGTAACGTCTCTCTTTATAGCCGTCGGAGGAATACTTGCCTACTGCTCAATAATCACCCCGTCGGAATTCATTTTCCTTGACGGAAAGCTTTTGAGACTTCAATCATTTATAAAATACGCCAACACCACCGCCTGCCTTCTCGGATGTGGATATTTTTCTCTTCTTGAGCTTGACACAAAATACAAGAAAACACAGAGCCTTATCGGTGCCGTTGTACTTATGGGGCTTTGGCTGACCTTCTCAAAGGCTTGCATACCTATGTTTCTTGCGATTTCATTTTTGATAATCTCACTCAAGCGTGAAGCTCGAAGCCTTTTCATAATCCAAAACGTTATAACCGCTGTATTCTCCGTACTGACGGCATATCTTGCATCAATCGAATTGCTTCTGCCCGCTTTCATTTCAATATGTATAGGCATATCACTGTCAAGCATACTCCCACAAAAAATTAAGCGCGACCTCTTTAAACCGTGGACTGTACTCTTTATAATCGGGATTATAGCAGGCGTTGTGCTGATTATCCTAAAGCCGTCGATTGCTATCACGCTTTTCAAGAGATGGGATTACTCACGTGACGCTCTGTCTCTTATTCCCGACACAATTCTCCTCGGAAACGGTCCTGCAAGCTGGAGACTTCTGCAATTCACGGCACAAACCTCCGACTATTTTGTAACTCTGCTTCACAACGGTCCGTTGCAATTCGTGGTTGAGATGGGAATACCGTTCGCTCTGATATTTTTGCATTGCTCATTTTTGCCGTTATACGCCTTGTAAAATCCAAAAATCTTGCCGCGGCAGCCTCAATTCTGCTGATTGTCGTACACTCGTCAATGGACCTCGACCTATCCTTTGGTGTAATGCTTATGACGGTGGGACTTTTATCGGGCACAAGGCTTGAGCTTCCCAGGATGCGCTTATCGGTAATTGCACTTGTACCCGTTTTGGTGGTATCGGCTTTAACACTCGGCTATATGAGTACGGAATATATTCAAAGAAGCTCGTTTGAAAAGCTTGTAATTGCCCAAAGCTACGACGAGGCTACCAAGAAGGGCGAAGGGCTTGAGTCACTCTGTCCCCGTGACCCGCTTTTGCAAATAACTCTTGCAACGCTTGAGCAAAACACCTCAAACGACACGGAGGTAATAAGCACCCGACTCAAGCGTGCGGTCGACCTCTCGCCGCTTGAACCGAGCGTATACAATTATTATATGAATTACACGGCGACGGATAAAAACATCGAAGAGCATTGTGCAAAATATCAAAGCCTTGCGCCCCTTCAAAAGAGCACAAAGCCAACACTCAAGACATTTATCGAATCAGCTTGTCAGAGAAACATCATAAGTCCTGCCGAGCGTGACAGGTTACTTCCGATTTATGCCGAATAAAAAAGTCGCCTTCAGCAACTGATTATATCGCCTTTTTAAGAGGCAGACTTTTTGAACATACAATTTACGGTGTTATAAAAAATCCCTATGCGCTAAAATGAACGCATAGGGATTTTTTTACCACTTGATTTTTATCTCTGACTCGGTTACCGAGCCCATATTTTCTACGACGAGTATTGCAACGGCGTTTTCACGCTCTGCTGCCTTGGATATACCCTCGGGATAAAAACGGGGGTCAATGAGTACTACATCGAAATGCTGTGCAAGATACGGAACAAGTGCGCTGGCAAAGGAATCGCGGACTACCAAAAGGCACTCGCGCTCCTCTCCTACCCTCGTAACGCGGATATACGGCTCGTTACCTCCGAGAAAAACTCCGTATTTTTCAAAGGTTTCAAGCTGTGAATAATCGTAAAAGCCGCCAAACGGAATATTATTTTCCTGAGAATCGTATGGAAATCTTACAAGCTCGGTCATATATTCGCCCTCAGGCAAGGGTCCTGTCACGGTATCGGTTGCCGTTGATTCAGGCTTCTTCGTATGGTCGCTTCCCTGATAATTCTCAATCAGAATCTCGGTGGCTATACTATCACGCTGTACAGCTTCAAGCCCCATTGCCCTGCAAAGCTCGGTATATGCAATATACGCACCCTCGTCACTCCAATGATGGTCGGTCTTGAAGTATGCCTTGAGATTATCACAAAGAGGCTTATAAAGGTCTACGTAAACTGCGTCACTCTTCTCTATAATATCCTCTGCCATAAGGTAGAGATACTCGGTATGCTCAACGGGAAAGCCTTTGGGTAACAGACTCACAAGCGCATCCATCTTACGCGGAGGTATTGCAACGTACACGGGAAGCTCACAGCTGTCTGCAAGCTCCTTCATTGTGTTGTAATCATCGGTATACGCACTCTCCTCATGATGCGGATAAAGAGAGATAAGCGTGCCGTCATCCGCCTCAAAAATACCGCCGTTATCCTCAACGTACGAATCAAGGCTTGCAAGTGCCTCCTCGGACGGAGGCTTTATTTTTCCGCAACCAACGAGAAGAAATACAAGTAAAAATAAAACAAGCAGCTTTTTCATATTAAACCCTTTTGTAAATATAGATTATAAACGAGAATTCAACCTCAAGAGAATCAAGAACGGAAAGTCTTTCAGCCCCCTCCTTCGAGGTTGTCCAGAAATACGGCGTCATAGCAAAAAGACTTGAAAGCTCCTCACCCGAAAGAATTGCAGAGGAATCAACGGGCAATGAGCCCATAAGCTTGAAGCCGTCATATTCAACCGCACCTTCGTCATTCTCGTAAGGATTTTCGTACAAAACGCTTTTCATAGAAAAAAGATGCCTTGAGGCGGGCACAACGTAAAGAAGGGTTGAACCGCTTTTAATAACCCTTGCAAACTCGGTCTCAGCCATAGGTGAGAAAACGTTTGTAATTATATCAATCGTATTATCCGCTATCGGTAAATCATAAACGCTTGCGGTTGCAAATTCAGCCGTTTTAAGTCTTTTTGCCGACATTTTCACGGCATCCTTCGAAATATCTATTCCTACAACCGAGGTCTCACCTCTGTCCGCAAGAGCCCTTGCAACACCCTCGGTGTAATAGCCCGTGCCACAGCCTGCGTCAAGATAATTGACGTGCTTGTCACCTACACATTCAGATGCAAGACGTGACAAAGCATCACGCAACGGTGCGTAAAAGCCTCGCTCAAGAAAATCGTGACGGGCGCGTACCATTTCACGACTGTCACCGTGTATACCCTTTGAGGTGCGAAGGAGAAAAACGTCTCCCGCACTTGATTTATCAAAGCTATGACCGTTTGCACATTTCAGGCTCTTTTCAACCTCGAAAAGTCCTTCACGGCAAACGGGACAAACAAATAAGCTCAAAGCAAAACCTCCACGATTTTTGTGATTTTCCGTAAAAACAGATAATCTATTTAGATATTATAATTCACAAGGAGCAAAAAGTCAAGCGTTCGAATCTTGACATAATTCGACTTTGGCGTTATACTGTTAAAGTGTGAGAAAGGAGAAAAAGCTATGCTTGAACATATAAAGGAATTTGCCACGCAAAATGCCGTAAATCTCATTTGCACGGCGGTATGTGCCTTAATTTTTGTATTTGTCGGCTTTAAGCTTACTAATTTATTCACCAAAATACTTAAAAATAGCCGTGTCTTCCAACGACTCGAGGACAGTGCCGAATCCTTTCTTCTGTCATTTATACGAGTGGCATTGAAAATCTGCATTATATACTTCGCCGCAACGGTTATCGGAATTGACGCCACCGCGCTGTCAGCCGTTTTCGGCTCGGTCGGTCTTGCAATAGGTCTTGCACTTCAGGGAAGCCTTTCAAATTTTGCAGGCGGTATGATGATACTTTTCTTCCGTCCCTTCAAGGTTGGTGACTTTATCGAAAGCGGAGTCAACACGGGCACGGTTATCGAAATCGGTGTATTTTACACAAAAATGCTGACGGTTGACAACAAAACGAGAATCATTCCCAACGGTGCTCTTTCAAATGCAGTAGTCATAAACTATACCCTTCAGAAAACCCGAAGGATAGATTTTGAAATAACAACACCTGGCACGGCAGATGTTTCAACCGTTTTGAATATACTCACCGAGGTGGCAAACAAGCACCCTCTCACTCTTAAGAAGCCGGATCCAATCTCGGCACTTATCCGTATGGCACCCGCCCTCCTCACCTTTACGCTTCAGGTATGGGTTGAATCGGATAACTATAATAAGGTGTTTTACGAAATAAACGAAGAAATCAAAAACGCACTCGTCAAGGCAGGTATATAACTTTTGGTTGACTTATTCCGACTTTCGTATTATAATTTACATTAATAACAATATTTTGGAGGTAAAAAATGTTAGAAACAATTAAGTCCTATATCGCTCAAGGCGGTATAAACCTTGTATTTTCAGCGATTTGCGCAATCATTTTCGTGCTTATCGGCTTCAAGCTTTCGGGCTGGATAGTCAAGCTTGTAAAGAAGAGTCGCGGCTTTCAAAAAATTGACGAAAGCGTTGCCACCTTTGTCGGCTCGTTCATCGGCATTTCACTAAAAATAATCGTTATTGTAGTTGCGGCAACCATAGTCGGAATTGACGTAACCGCACTTTCAGCAGTTCTTGCATCCGTCGGAGTTACCATCGGTCTCGCATTCCAAGGAAGCCTTTCAAACCTTGCAGGCGGTATGATGATACTTTTCTTCCGTCCCTTCAAGGTGGGTGATTTCATCGACAATCACACGGATTCTGGTGTCGTTCGCGAGATAGGCATCTTCTACACCACCGTCACGACGGGTGACAACAAGACCGTTACCATTCCCAACGGCGCTCTTTCAAACGCTACCATCGTTAATTACAGCACTCAGGATACCCGTCGCGTTGACTTTGAGTTTACCGCAAGCTATGGCTGTGACATCGACGACGTAATCAAGGTACTTCTCACAGTAGCGCTCAGCAACGATAAGGTGCTTCGTGACCCCGCTCCCTTTGCGGCTCTTCACCGTCAGGATGCATCCTCCCTTGTTTTCACACTTCGTACCTGGGTTAATTCAGCTGATTACTGGAACGTTTACTTTGAAATTCAGGAGCAAATGAAGAAGTCCTTTGACAAGGCAGGAATTGAAATTCCCTTCAATCAGCTTGACGTACATATTCAGAAATAATTTTAAAGCCGTCTCTTCCGAGACGGCTTTTAATTATTTTGCGGAGTATTTGTTACCAACCGTTCTGTCATAGGTCAGAGCGGCGTGGGAATCGACAAAGCTCCATATTTCAGCAGGAAAAAGTCCTGTGAAAAGTCTTACGTTGTAATATGGGAAGGTATCGTAGAAATCCTCAAGAAAATGCATAAGCGGTGTTCTCGGAGAACCAATGAGGGTAGAAAGGGCGTTCATCAAATTATACGAGGCAAGGTCCTGACCCTTACCCACAGACACCATAGCATCCTTGCGATACTCAAAATTCGAGTAGATAAGATAGGGAGTAGACTGTAAAGCCTCCTTCATTTCAATCGACATAGCAGCCAAATCAATCATACCCGATTGAGCGTAAGCGGCATAATTTGCACCGAGTGTGGGCAAATGGTCACCAAACCACACAAGCACCGTATCACGCTCACGGCTGTCGATATAATCAACGAGTGCCTTCAGCGCCTTATCGGCGTGAGCCACGCCCTGAGTATAATTTTCAACGTCAGCAAGCACGCCTGCATCAATAGTATTACTTGAGACGGTCACGGTATGAGTATCGTACTTGTTGGTATACGGCTGATGGTTTTCCATACTGATGCCAAACAGGAAAACGGGCTCATCAGAAGAATCAAGATAATGGATAATATGCTCGGCAAAGGTCTCGTCGGTTATCTGCTTGCCGTCAATCTTCACGGGAATATCGGGGTGATTGTAGAAGGTATCCTCAAATTTCAGCTCGTCAAAGCCAATGAGCGGATAAGCCTCCTTTCTGAGATAGAAGCTTGAGGTATAGGGGTGCATTGCAACCGTCTTATATCCGAGGCTCTTGTAGAGTGAAACGTAGCTTTCACTCTGCTCGGTTATATATTGCCACGGCACGCTTCCCGCGGGGAGTCGGTCGGTCGTAAGACCCGTAAGCACCTCAAACTCGGGTCTCACCGTGCCTCCGCCGAAGCCCGTCGTAAAGAATCTTCCGCTGACGGTGTTTTCCCTCTCAATTATCTCGTCATAATTTGCAAGCGGATTTTCGGAGAATTCAACGTCGGGGAGCATACGCACGTCCCAGAAGCTTTCGGAAAGGATAAGTATAACGTCGGGCTTTGAGAAATCCTCCGTCTCGGGCGTATATTCATAGCCCTCAAGCAAAGAATCTATCATTTCCTTACCGTAATTGTCGGGAGGAGTAACCTGCGTTGAGAGAATATTGACGGTAAATGCACCTACAAAGCCATTTGCAATATAGTTTGAATACTGAAGCGCCATATCCTCAAGGTAAAGGGAATTTTCATTGAGCACCTTCTGCGCCTTTTGAGGAGTGTTAACGCTGTTCATCAAAAGCACAATAGCCACCGCAAGCACGGGGAATCGGATATACGCCTTAACGGGAAGCTCGGGCTTTGTCAAAATCAAAACGGCAACAGCCACAATAAAGCCGGCTATCAGCACGATTGCCCAATAAGGAAGAGGTGTTGAGAGAAAGCTTGCAAGCTCACCGACGTTACCCGTTTGTGCAAAAACGTCCCAAGGGTAAAGATAATCACCCGTCAATGCAAATTTAAAAAAGTCGGCAAGTGCGATAATTGAGGAGGCAAGAGATAGGATAAGACCTGCAACCCAGCCTTTTTTGCAAACGAGGAGCAAAAGCCCGAAAATCAGATATACAAGTAATATACCGAAGTGTACCGCAGGAGTGCGGTTGGTCATAAAGCTTGTAAAGCGAGTCATTGATGCGTAGTGTATAAATTCAATTGAAAGATATGCGTACAACGGCAAAAGCAAAAGGTCGAGGTAGCCGATTATTCGGAGCACGGCATCAAGCCAATGAGCCTTACCATAAAGCTTACCGTCAGGCAACCTTGTAAACGGCATTTTTAAATAATTTATAATTTTTCCCATTTCAATACCTTTCAGTTTGTTTTTATCAATTCTACACCATATGCTCTTAAAAGTCAATATTGACAAACCGACGAAACTGTGTTAAAATCACCTTGTTAATTAAAAATCAAGGAGGAAGCCCCGATGATGCGAATGTACAGACACCGATATAATATTCTCGGGACACTTTCTCTAAAATAAAACTTCCCGTTTTATTGTCGACAGAGGTGTCTCCTCTGTTATTTTTATGTCTACGGAAAGGATTGATATCAATGCCCATTAAAATTCCCGACTCATTGCCTGCAACGAAAACTCTCATTGAAGAAAATATATTCGTTATGACCGAGAAGCGAGCTATGACTCAGGACATACGTCCGCTCGAAATATTGCTTCTCAACCTTATGCCCACAAAAATAACCACAGAGACACAGTTTGCAAGACTTCTCGGAAACACACCTCTTCAGGTAAAGCTTGAATTTTTGCATCCCTCTACTCATAAGTCTAAAAACACCTCTGTGGATCACCTTTTAGCCTTCTACAAAACCTTTGACGAAATTCGGGACCGCAAATTTGACGGTATGATAATCACGGGTGCGCCCGTTGAAAAGATGGATTTCGAAGAGGTTGATTACTGGGAAGAGCTTTGCGAAATAATGGAATGGACCAAGACTCACGTCACCTCCACCTTCCACATCTGTTGGGGCGCTCAAGCAGGTCTTTACTACCATTTCGGCATAAACAAAAAGCCTCTCGACGAGAAAATGTTCGGCGTTTTCGAGCATACTGTGGACTATAAAAACTCGATACTTTTCAGAGGCTTTGACGACGTTTTCTACGTGCCTCATTCCCGCCACACAACAGTCGACCTTGAGGAAGTAAAGGCAGAGCCGAGGCTCAAGGTGCTTTCCACAAGTGTCGAAGCAGGTCTTTACTGTGCCATTACCGAGGGCGGACGTCAGGTGTTCGTCACGGGTCACTCGGAATACGACCCCCGCACGCTTGAAGCAGAATATCTGCGAGACAAAAACGCAGGTCTTCCCATTAAAGTGCCCGTAAATTACTATCCGAACGACGATGACACTCAATCTCCCCGTGTTACCTGGAGAGGAAGTGCAAACCTTCTTTTCTCCAATTGGCTCAACTACTTCGTTTATCAGAGCACTCCTTACGATATTTCACAGATTTAATAGGATATAGAAATGAATTACGACGTTATTATTATAGGTGCAGGTCCCGGCGGTATATTTTCCGCATTTGAGCTTCAGCGCACCGCACCCGAATTAAAGGTAGCAATTTTTGAAACGGGCAACAGCCTCGAAAAGCGTATCTGCCCCATCGACGGCAAGAAAATCACCTCCTGCATCGGCTGTAAGAGTTGTGCCATTATGAACGGCTTTGGAGGAGCGGGAGCGTTTTCCGACGGAAAATACAATATCACCAATCAGTTTGGCGGTACTCTTCACGAATACATCGGCAAAAAAGAGGCTCTTGAGCTTATGGAGTACGTTGACCGCATCAACCTTGAGCATGGAGGCGGAGGCACAAAGCTTTATTCCACCGCAAATTCCGAATTCAAGAAGCTTTGTATGCAGAACGGATTGCATCTACTCGACGCATCGGTAAGACACCTCGGCACCGACATAAACTACAAGGTGCTTGAAAATCTCTATTCCAAGCTTAACGACTCGGTTGACTTCCACTTCAATACCCCCGTTCACTCCATAAAGCTTATTGACGGCGGTTATGCGGTTGAGACCGACAAGGGTGAGTTCACCGCAGAAAAGTGTATCATTTCCGCAGGTCGAAGCGGAAGCAAATGGATGGAAACCGTCTGCCGTGACCTCGACATCCCCACACGCTCCAACCGTGTTGATATAGGTGTCAGAGTCGAGCTTCCCTACGAGGTGTTCTCGCACATCACCGACAAGCTTTACGAAAGTAAAATCGTTTACCGCACCGAAAAGTTCCAGGATCTTGTGCGCACCTTCTGTATGAATCCCAAGGGTGCCGTAGTTAACGAAAACACCAACGGAATCGTCACGGTAAACGGTCACAGCTACGAGGACCCTGCACTTCAGACAGATAACACCAACTTTGCACTTCTCGTTTCCAAGCATTTCTCCGAGCCCTTCAAGGACTCCAACGGCTACGGCGAGAGCATTGCACGTCTTTCCAATATGCTTGGCGGTGGCGTAATGGTACAGCGCTTCGGAGACCTTGTAAGAGGTCAGCGAAGCAACGCAAAGCGTATTGAGGAAGCCTTTATCACTCCCACCCTCACCGCGACTCCGGGTGACTTAAGCCTCGTTATGCCCAAGAGAATACTCGACGGCATTATTGAGATGATTTACGCACTCGACAAGGTTGCACCGGGTACGGCTAACGATGATACTCTCCTTTACGGCGTTGAGGTCAAGTTCTATAATATGGAGGTCGAAATCTCCGAAAAGCTTGAAACACGCCACAAGGGTCTTTACGTTATCGGTGATTGCAGCGGTGTTACCCACTCTCTCTCACACGCCTCCGCATCCGGCGTTTTCGTTGCACGCGACATCGCATCAAGAAAATAATTCAAAAAAGTTTTCACCCACTTGGTGAAAACTTTTTATTTACCTATTTACAAAATGCATTTTTTAGGGTACAATATAGAATGAAAAAATAGGATATAAAAAAGGCGGTGTAAACAATGGAGCCTATTTACAAGAGAGTACTTATCAAGCTTTCGGGTGAGGCTGTATACGGCAGTGATATTGCCGAGTACGAGACGCTTGAAAACGGTGATAAGAGGGTCAAGCACGTACCCGTAATTGACAAGGAAAAGCTTCTCGTTATAGCCGAGGCAATCAAGAAATGTCACGGTGCGGGAGTTGAAATCGGCATTGTTTTCGGAGGCGGAAACATTTGGAGAGGCGGTCAGCTCGGTGAGGGCTTTGACAGAACGAGAGCCGACCATATGGGAATGCTTGCAACGGTGATAAATTCCATTGCGCTTTCCGAAACTCTTGAGGGAATCGGAGTTCCCACCGCAGTAATGAGCTCGGTTGAGATGCCTCAGTTCTGCGAAAGCTACATAAAGACAAAGGCTGTAAAGCATCTTACAAAGGGCAGAGTCGTTATTTTTGCAGGCGGTACGGGAATTTCCCATATGACCACCGATACGACCTCGGTGCTTCGTGGTGTTGAAATTGACGCAGACGTCGTGCTTCTCGCAAAGAACATAGACGCAGTATACACCGCAGATCCCAGAAAAGATCCGACGGCTAAGCGTATTGAAAAGATAGATTACAGCGAAATTCTCGCAAAGGGACTCAAGGTAATTGATGCTACCGCGACGGCATACGCTATGGAAAATTCTATGCCACTCGTTCTTTTCGGTCTTGCAGACCCCGAAAACATCTACCGTGTTATCACGGGCGGTAAGACGGGACCGACAGTATCCAAATTAAACTAATTACTTTTGAAAGGAATTTATAAATATGAAGGCAAATCTTACAGAATTTGAAGCAAAAATGCAGAAGGCGGTTACCTCTCTTGAGTCCGAGCTTCTCACCATCCGTGTAGGCCGTGCAAGTGCAAACGTGCTTGACAAGATTACCATTGACTACTATGGCTCTCCCACACAGATTAATCAGGTTGCAGAAATCAAGGCAACCGATGCACGCACACTCGTTATCTCTCCCTGGGATGCTTCCACCGTTAAGGAAATCGAGAAGGCAATTCTCGCATCCGACCTCGGAATCAACCCCCAGAGTGACGGAAAGGTTATCCGTCTCGTATTCCCCACTCTTACAGAGGAGCGTCGTCGCGAGGTTTCCAAGCAGGTTTCCGTTTACGGTGAAAACTGTAAGGTAGCTATCCGTAACATCCGCCGTGATGCAAACGACGCAATCAAGGCTCAGAAGAAGGCAGGAGAGCTTACCGAGGATGAGCAGAAGGCAGGAGAAAAGAGCGCACAGGACCTCACCGACAAGTACATCAAGGCTGTTGATGCTGCTGTTGAAAAGAAGTCCCGTGAGATCATGGAGCTGTAATGCTTTTTAAAAGGCAAAAGAAATCAAGTGTCCTCAACGGTGAAAACCCACCGTTGAGGCATCTTGGCATTATAATGGACGGAAACGGGCGTTGGGCAACGAAAAGAGGTCTTATGCGTGAAGCGGGACACCGAAGCGGAGCCGAGGCATTTAAACGGGTAGTCGAGCATTGCATCGACCGTGATATTGCGCTTGTGACCGTCTATGCTTTTTCTACAGAAAATTGGAAAAGGCCCAAGAGCGAGGTTGAGGGAATAATAAAGCTTCTCGTTGAATATCTTGAAGAGGGTATTGCGGGAGGCAGAGAGAAAAACAGCCGTGTCAGGTTCATCGGTGACAGAAGCCGTTTCTCCCCCGAGATTCAGGAGCTTATGCGTGAAGCGGAGGAAAAGAGCCGACATTATACTCACTCTCTCAACGTAGCACTCAATTACGGAGGACGTGCAGACGTCGTTCAGGCGGTAAACAAACTCATTTCCGAGGGAAAGAGCGAGG
>JAFYTG010000090.1 GCA_017558945.1 Clostridia bacterium | reverse complement strand
GCTCGATTCCCGAAAAATCATAAAAAACAAAAGAGACACCGAAATGGTGTCTCTTTTGTTTTGGTGACCCGTACGGGAATCGAACCCATGTTACAGCCGTGAAAGGGCCGTGTCTTAACCGCTTGACCAACGGGCCTGGTAGCGGAAGTCGGACTTGAACCAACGACCTGTCGGGTATGAACCGAATGCTCTAGCCAACTGAGCTATTCCGCCAGATATATTAGCGTCCGTTTCCGAGCGCTTAAGTATCATATCACATAATCTTGAAAATGTCAATACTTTTTTGAAAAAAATATTCGATATTGTTTTTTAAATTCAAAAAAAGGCTGTAAAAAACTCAAGCAGAGTTTCTTACAGCCCCTAATCGACTTATTTAATAACCTTACCCGTTGTACCGAAGGTAAGATGAACGTTTACGGGACAAGCGTTAAGAGACGCCTGACAGCCGACACTCGCCTTGAATTTACCCTTGGGCACGGTAAGAGTACCCTGATGCCAGATATTCTTTTCGTTGCCGTAGCGGTCGATAACCTTGGCGGTCTTTCCGTCCCACTCGATAAAGTCGGTGGACATAAGCTCGCACTCAAACATTACGGTCTCACCGCCTACGGTAACGGTAGGATTCTTAACCACGTTGTAAACCTGACGGCAAGCGGTGATGCTCGACGTATAAACGCCCTCAACGTCGCCCGATACCATAAGCTCAATGCTGGTGAGTCTGTCCATATTATGACCCGAACGTCCTATGGAGTAGAAGCCCTGATTATCCTCAAAGCCGAGCTCGAGTCTCTCACCGTTGTCCGCCTCCAAAAGCACGAAGTCACGCCAGCCCTCAAAGTCGGTATCAACGACGAAAAGTCCGTAGCCGTACTCACTCTGTGACGCGCTGAGGGTCTTGATGCCGATAGCACCCTTCTTGCCGTTGCCCTTGACTCTGATCTTATACGCAAGGTTATTGACGGTATTAAGCTCAGCGCCGAAGGTAAACTTCTTTACCTGGTCGGCAACGGGCTTATTCTCGTCAAGAGGAAGGAGAACGAGAGGCTCGTCACCGAGAGTGGACATACAGTTTTCAATGCGGATAAAGGGAGTCTGCTTCTTGAAGGGGTTTTCAAATTCAACGGTATTACGCTTTGCATCCTGAATATCGAAAAGTCTCTTGGTCTTATAATTCTTTTCCTCAAGCACGTATTTACCGCCATTTTCGGCAACAGCTACCTCATATCCGCAGTTCTTTGCCATTTCAATGGTTTCGGGCTTGAAGTAGTCGGACTTACGGAGGTCGGAGTAAACCTTGTAGCGTGCAACGTTTCTGCGGTAGCCTGCGTAACGCTCAAGCACAGCCTGACAGGTGCCGTTGAAAACGTTGGAGTAGTTATAAAGGACGGCAAGCATACCGAGGTGGTCAATGGAATCCCAGTGATGATAACGGGTATGCTGGTTTCCCGGGTAATTGTCGGTGGTCGGGAAGAAGTTGTACCAGCCGAGAGTTGCGGTGTGGTGATTGCGAGTAGCAATCGCCTGATGCTTATGATGAAGTCCATTCCAGTATCTGTAAGCACGGTATGGAGTATCCCAAGCACCCATTCTCGCACGTGAAGCCCAGATGGACGGATACATCGTCGAATATTCGATAATAGGATAGGTTTCGCAGTTCTTCATAATTTCGTGTACGAAGATTGCGGAATAGTACCAGCCCTCGTGCTTGGTGCAATGACGTTCGATTCCGTCAAGTGCATCAAGATATATCATACCGAAGCCACCCTTGTTATAAGCCTCGGCGGTATTTCTGGCTATCTGCTTGAAGAGGTCGCTCGTTACTGCGGGAGAAAAGAGGTTGAAGCAGCCTCTCAAGTGATACATAGGCTCGCCCTTCTTGTGAGAGGAAGCCTTCGTACCTGCGAAGCCACGCTGAAGCACCTTAAAGCCGTCGGGAGCGTTGGTATAGTATATAATCTCCTCGCCTACGAGAATATACGGAAGGTTTGCGGTAAAGAAGCCGTAATAATCCGAAAGCTCGGCGGTAGACTCAACAGACGGAACGAAGTCCGAATCTGCCGAAATATCCTCGGCAAGAGTGAAGGTCTTGTTGCGGTCGAGCTGCTTCTGCCACTCGGGGTCTGAAAGGATTTCGTGACACTCGGGATTGATATAATAAGCGTAAGTGTGAAGACCCGCCTTCATACCGTTTTCGGCAAGAGGCTCTGCAACGTGCTTCTTAAAGCCCTCGTGGTTTTCGTAATGAGCCTGCTTGAAGTCACCCTGACGGTAGGTTGCACCGCCCTGATGGATATCGACCTGATCAACGCCAATCTGCTTAAAGAACGCAATATTGTTCTTGATATAATCGGGAGCAGCGCTGTAAATGATGGTATAGTCACCGAAATTATCCTTGCAATCACGACCCCAAGGACCTGCGGTCTTTGAAACGATACCCTTTTCTGAGTCGATTTTCTCGCAAAGGGACTTCAGAGACTCGCGGAGTATGATTTCGGGAGCGGTGGTAACGCCAACCTTAGCACCCAAAACGCCTCCGAGGTGAGGATAAGCACAAGCCTTGAAGTCTCCGCTTATTCCGCTTGGAAAATCAAAGGTACGGGTGTTGATAGTCATAGGCACCTCGGCAATGCGGAGCGCGTTGATATCCTCCTTGTCACACTCATACTTAAAGCCTGCAAATCGGATATAGAAAGCCTCGGGCTTGAGAGCCTCACCTACCACCTCGCAGATGAAGTGATCGTCAAACGCCTCAAGCTTAACGTCTGCCGAGCCGAGCTCGGTCTCAAAGCTTGCAATGCCGTCCTTGTAGGACATACTTTTTGCAGGGTACTCTACCTCGTCCTTATCGTATGCGGAAAAGAAGGTTACCTTTTCGGTGGTTATCTCCTTGTCTGCAATAAGGTCAAACACCTTAACCGTTGCATCCTTCTTAGAGATTTCAATTTTGAAACAGTTGGTTGACAGAATAAGATTCGTCTTGTTATCCTTGATACTCATAATAAGCCTCCGTTATTTTATTTCCTTACCCGTTGTTCCCATCGTAAGATATAGGTTGACGGGACAGTTGTTAAGTGATGACTGATAGCCGACAGTCGCACGGTACTTGCCCTTGGGCACAGTCAAGCTACCCGAGAAATAAATCTCCTTCTCGTTAGTGTGGCGGTCGATGACCTTGGCGGTCTTGCCGTCCCACTCAATAAAGTCGGTGGACATAAGCTCACACTCGAACATTACGGTCTCACCACCTACGGTGACAGTTGGATTCTTGAGAACGTTATATACCTGACGGCAGGCGTTGACGTTCGACATACGAACTCCCTCAACGTCACCCGTTGCAAGAAGCTCGATTGAAGTGATGCGGTCCATATTAAGACCCGAGCGGTACACGGGGTACATATGAAGACCTTCCTCGAAAAGCTCGGGACGGTCGCCGTTATCCGCCTCAAGAAGAACGAAGTCACGCCAGCCCTCAAAGTCGGTATCGATAAGATAAAGTCCGTAGCCGCTTTCACTGTTAGTGCCGCCCTTCAAGCGAAGAGCAACCGTTCCGTTCTTGCCGTTACCCTTAACACGAACCGTCATGGCAAGATTGTTCGTCAAGTCTATTTCAGATCCAAGCTTGTGTAAGCGGAGCTGCTCGGTTACCTCCTTCTCCTCGTTCATTGGAAGAAGTAGCATCGGGTCACGTCCGAGGGTTGACATACAGTGCTCTATTCTCACGAAGGGAGTCTGCTTTTTAAAGGGATTTTCGTAGGTTAGAGTGTTACGGCTCTCCTCGTTGATGCCGTAATACCTCTTGATATCGTAGTTCTTTTCAACGAGTGCGTATTTGCCGTGTCCCTTATCGGCAACCGCAAGCTCATAAGGATTCCGTCTCGCCTTTTCAAGTATTTCCTCCGAGAAGTAACGGTCACGGCGGAGCTTGTCGTAGAACTTGTAAATATCGAGATTACGCTTCCATCCGGGAATATTAAGGTTATAGTTGGAGTAAGCGTTGGAATAATTATAAAGGATTGCAAGAGTACCCATAAACTCGATTGCATCGGTATGGAAATACTTGGTGTGCTGATTTCCTGGGTACTTATCCGTCGTGGGATAGAGGGATACCCATCCGAGTGTTGAGTTGTAAAGGTGACGGGTTGCCGCCTTGTTATACTTATGGTGAATACGGCAGAAGTTCTTGAGTCCTCTGAAGGGAATATCCCAAGCGCCCATTCTCGAACGGCTTGCCCATACAGACGGAGGCATATCCGCAAACTCAATAATTGGGTCGTCGTGGCAGTTCTTTATAACCTCGTGGGTAAACTTTGCAATATAGTAGGGGCGCTCCTCAATGCGACAGTGACGGCGTGTACCGTCTACCGCATCGAGATATATCATAGTGTAACCGCCTCTGTTGTAGTTCTCGGCGGTCTGACGCGCTATCTTTAAGAAAAGCTCGCTTCCGTGCTTGGGAGCAAAGAAATAGAAGCAGCCGTCAATGTGATAAATCACGGCGTCCTTCTTATGCTCTGCGGGAGTCGTACCGCAAGCGCCGCGCTCGGTGACCTTAAAGCCGTTTGGCGCATTCTTATACTTTATAATCTCCTCGTCAATGAGAACGTAGGGCATATTGGTAGAGAAGAAGCCGTAATAATCCGAAAGCTCGGCGGTGGACTCAACCGTCGGCACGAAATCAGCCTCTGACGAAATATTCTCGGAAAGGGTAAACTCCTCGCGTGTGGATAACTGCTTCTGCCACTTGGGGTCTGAAAGAAGCCCGTGACACTTGGGGTCGATGTACTGACCGTAGGTATGGAAGCCCGTCTGTATTCCGTGCTTCGCAAGGCGGTCGGTAACCCTCGCCTTGAAATCCTCGTGTCCGTCGTACAGCATATATTCAAAATCGCCCTGACGGAAGGTGTTTATGTTGTTCTGCACTATATCAAGGTGGTCGATTCCGAGATATTCAAGAGCGTCTATCTGGTCGTCGAGATACTCCTGAGAGCAGAACCAGCTGAGCATATAGCTTCCCTGCACCTTCTCGTTTTTGTAGGACCAGGGACCTGCACTCTTTAAAACTATACCCTTTTCGGGGTCAATCTCCGAGCATATCTGCTGAAGCACGTCACGGCGGCTCGGCTCGGAAATTACCGCATAGCCGTATTTTGCACCCTTAGCGCCCTCAAGGTGCTCATAGGTCTTGGAGAGAGTTTTCTTATCATATCCGTCGGGAAAGAAAACAGGGTCAACGGAAACCGTCATCGCAACGCCCACCGCTCTCGGTCCGTCCTCGTCGTCGGGGTCGTATTCGTAAGAGGCGTTACCCATATAAATACAGTAAACGCCCTCGGGAAGAGAGGTGAGCACCTCGAAGATAAAGAAATTATCTCTTACGGTGACGCCAAGCTTAACCTCTCCCTTCTCTGTTTTGAGAAGAAAAGCGTCGTTCTCAAAATCAAGAGAGATAATCTTAAATTCCTGCCAGCTTTCATCGGTCAGAGCAAAAAAGCTCTTCCTCTCACCCGTGATATCAACGCCGTCCGCCGTCACAACAGACAGAAGAGTCGCATCACTGCGAGAAAGCTCAAGCTTCATTGTTTTGTTTTCAAGCGTTATTGCTTTCTTCGTAACCTTAACAGCCATAAATCCTTCTCTATTTTTATCGTTTTATATCTTAT
>JAFYTG010000089.1 GCA_017558945.1 Clostridia bacterium | reverse complement strand
TGGAGGAACAAAACCATGAAAAAATTTTTAGCAATCACTCTTGCAATCATTATTACGGCATCGGTTGCCACATTCCCGACATTTGCCGAGGAAGCTTTGTTTTCACTTACCGCAAGTGATGAATTTATAATCGAACAGGAAACAATAACCGAGGGTGTCGACTATGACGGTCCCGAGTCTCCTCTCAATCAGTTCCCTTTTCTTGAAGTTATCGACGGAACTATTTTTGCTTCATGGAGCGAACACCGTGACGTTGTAATATGCGATACCGCCGATGCTCTCGTTATGTCCACCGACGGCGGTAAAACCTGGACAAACAAGCAGAAAATCACAAACTTTTACGCAACAAGTATTAACAAGCTCCCCGATGGCACACTCTACGCAATGAACTACAACACACGCTTTATTGACGAGCATACAATGAAGGTGTTCTACTTCACGTCAAATGACGGTGGTCTCTCCTGGACAGGACACGAAGGTCAGGTTCATTTTGATAAGGAAATCACCAAGAGTCAGGGGCTTTGGGCTTCTTTCGCTATGCACAGAACCCTTATGGTTATGGATGACGGAAGTATTCAGGGTGCTATTTACGGAACTTACAAGGGTGACGCATACTCAAGATGCGTTTGGATAAAGAGTACCGACAACGGTCAGAACTATTACGTTGTTTCAGACATCGGTGCGGGCGTTCCCGTCGGTGCTGACGGTACAGTTTACGATGACGTTGAAAGCGTTTGCGAACCCGTTGTTGCAAGATGCCTTGACGGAAGCCTTCTCGCAGTAATGCGAATTGACTCCTACAAGCCTCTTTTCTATGCACGTTCATACGATGACGGTCTCACCTGGACAACTCCCACAACACTTGCGGGAATTGAAAGCATGGGACACATTTGGAGCGTTGACCCCGACCTTGAGCTGACAAGTGACGGAACACTCTTACTTTACTTCGGACGTCACGACGTAAAGGTTCTCGTATCTCTCGATGGCTGCGGATACGACTGGCAGGAGCCTGCAGCGGTCAAGGTAAAGGGCGCTACCGGTTACTCGGGTATCCGTGAGCTTGAGCCGGGCAAAATTCTTCTTATCGGTGACTACGGTCTTCCCGAGCACACCAACACCCCAACAATTTGGGGAAGATACCTCACTCTTACACGCAGAACATCCACAATCCCCACAATAAGCAAACTTTTGATTTTTAAGGAAGATACAGTTATTGACATTGACGACACAAAAAGCTCATTTATCATAAAAGCTATCGACAATGACGGAAGACTTATAGACCTTGAGGACTGCGAGATTTCTTATTCTTATTCCAATAGCGGTGTTCTTACCGCCGACCAAAACGGTGTTATAACTCCCGTTGCAGACGGAACAACAGAAGTTACTGTAAGCGCTTCCTATAACGGGACGACCGCAACTTCAAATACACTTACAATTGACGTTATTGATCCCGAGGCTTTCAGCTACGTTGAAGCATCGGTTACTGCAGACAGTCTTCTCTCTCCCGGAAAAACCATTCAGGTAAACGTTACACCTTATAACCGTGTTGGCGAAGCACTCGAAGGCACTACTCCCACATACTCTTACAAAAGCTCCAACACAAATATTGCAACCGTAAATAGCAGCGGTCTCATCACAGCCGTTGCCCCCGGTACTGCTGAAATCACAGTAAGTGCCACGGTTTCGGGCAATACAGACGAATATACCTTTAGCGTACCCGTTACTTATTCAGGTCTCGTTTCCTATGACTTTGAGCTTGACAAAGTAGGAGAGTCTCCGAACTTTACTTTAACCAATCCCGAAGGACACATCAAGGTAAGCGATACCGTTTCAGCATCGGGCAACAATTCAATTTACATAAACGACAACACTCTTTCGGCAATGGTAGGCTTCAGAATAAGCGACACAGAAACCTCTGCCATCAGACATCTCGAATTCAACATCTATCCCACTAACCTTACAGATGGCTTTAACATCAGATTTAACGTAAACAACGCATACACCACATATCAGCACAAATTCAACATTACGATATCCGAAGACGGCTCCGTAAAATGGTATGACGGCTCGGCTTGGAATGAAATTCTCCCTGCAGGCACGGTAAAGTTAAATGAATGGAACCACGTTGTACTCTCAACCAATGTCGGCACAAAAACACTCACCGCAAGTGTTAACGGTACAGAAAAATCTCAGACAAATGCTTGCAGCACTCACGGTGCAACCGCATACACTATGGGAATTGAGCTCGGCTCGGGAAGTACCGCAGGCCGTGCATGCGAGGTATATCTTGACGACATAAAAATGTACAAGAATGCCGAGCTTGCAGAACAAGTACACACTCTCGCAAAGCTTAACGCAGTTCTCGCAGACGAATCAGTTGAAGTTGACAAAACACC
>JAFYTG010000008.1 GCA_017558945.1 Clostridia bacterium | reverse complement strand
GAACTGATAAGGCTTAACAACCTTCCATTCAACAGTGTCGCTTTCGGGGTCACGGTTGTAGGAGGTGTTTCTCTGGAAGGTTACTCCCTTGCCGGGCTCAAAGCCCTTAAGAGTAAGAGCTCCGTTTGCGGCAAAGTTATCTGCGGAGGAAGCCCAGCTATCCTCTCTGCCCGAAACGAGGTCCTCTCTCTGAGGAACGAGTGCGGGGCTGGCAACTGTCTCAAGGAAGAGGTCGAGGTCAAAGGGACCGTTGAACTCAACCTTCAAAAGTGTTGCAGACTCTGCGTATACACCAAGGTCGTCCGCGGTAACGAGACCCGACTTAAGCTCCTTGGCGTTTCTGATATTGTAAAGCAAGCAAGCTGCAGGGCTGTTGGTTTCGGGAGAAAGAACTCGACGCCAAGCGTAAACGAAATCGTCTGCCTGAACGGTACGTCTGTCATCCCAGCCGGTCTCAGCCTCAAGCTTGAAGAAAAGGAAGTACTCTCCTCTTTCCTCGTTTATCTTTGTGTACCATTCCTTTGCTACACCCTTCTGTACCTTACCGTTATCGTCAATATAGGTAAGACCCTCGAAGAGTATACCGGTGTTGAGAACGGTCTCTGCCTCGTAAATCATAGGAATGGGATCGTAGGATCTGACCTCATCGGTAACGTAAATCGGAATTACAGCACCCTTGTCATCCTCGTCACGCTTCGCACATCCCGTGAACGTAGCGAATACGAAAAGAGCCGCAAGTGCCAACGCAATTATTCTTTTCATAAAAACCTCCTGCTTTTGCGAAATGTATTCCATAATATTTCACCGTATATAATAACACAAAAACCTTTTTTTATCAATCACAATTTTGAACTTTCCCCTATTTGCACAATAATTTTTTATTTCTTTTGGCAAAATGACCAATATTTTTGAACAAAATACAAATTTTCACCCTTTTAAAAGCCCAAATTTGCCTAAAAAAGTCCTCTCACTCACAAAACAGAGGCGTCATATACTGACAATAGTGCGGTTGCACTAATAACTACGAAAGGATATTTTATTATGCTTCGGCTTTTATCCTGCCTTTTAGGAAGCGGGCAACCTTGCCGCTGTCAGCAGTGCGTTATCGGTGGCTACGACCTGAAAAGGCTTTGCTGGGCAAACGCGAGCACCTGCAAATGTGAGCTTACTGAGCAGATGCGACTTACCGAGGAGGGCTTTGAGGAATGGAGAACGGATGCCGTATCCGTGTCCGCACGGTTTATGAACACCTCCGATGTCCCCTGCGACTTCCGCGGCAAGCCCATTTATCTCAAATGTAAAAAAAGCTACTGTTCAAGAGTATATGTTTTACTCGGCGTTTCCTGCGTCGGTGACGTTATGCTTGAGCTTGACTGTACGACTCTTAAGTGCGGCAAGTCCTTTTATTCCGTCTGCCGCGTTGCCTATATATGCAAGTAAAAAAAGGGGGTATCATCCCCCTTTTTTGTAAATTAAAGATTATAAGTAAGAGTAAAGAGGTGCGGTTGAAAACGGGGTCAGGTCCCGTTTTCTTCAATTTATGGGGATTATATCCCCTTAATAATTCGGATTATAACCCTCATAATTAAAAAAGTCAAGGAGGTTATTTTATGATAGTATTCGACAAGCTGTGGGAAACAATGAAAAATAAGGGCGTATCGACCTACGTTCTGCGAGAAAAATGCGGTATCGACTCAAAAACCGTAAGGAGACTTAAAGCCAACGAAAACATTGAAACAAAGACCTTGGACAAGCTTTGCACCGTTCTTGACTGCAGGCTTGAGGATATCGCTGAGTATATAAAGGAACAATAGGAGATGTAAAAAGAGGCTGTGAAAAACTCGTGCAGAATTTTTCACAGCCTCTGATTATTCAAAATTCAGCAAAAATCGGGGCAAAAACGCCTTGCGCATTTTCAATCACAGTGGTATAATACGTATATCAAAGCAAATCATCGGAGGTATGAAATGAACGAGCGTTATTATTTCGGAGAGGATAAAAGCATACGCTTTATTTTCCCCATCGACGGAGATTGTCTCAACGCAAATGACGGCGTAGCCGAAGGAAACAAATTGACCGTGACGGCAAAGGTGGAAGCACCCGAGGGTCACGAGGTAAAAATATGCGACAAAATTGCCGAATACAAGGACGGCGTATACGTTGCCGATTTCACAGTTGAGGGCAGAGAAACCATTCTCACCGCGACCGATTTGACTGACGGCATAACTGCGGAAATCAAGGTGTTCCGTCTCAAGAATTCTATGGGCGGATACAGACTTTCCTCGGACGACAACATTATGTTCCTTGCTGACATCAATGCGCACAAGGACGAATACAAGTCAATTTTCGAAAACCCTTATCTTGCGGTATATAAGAAGGCTCACGACTTATACGGAGCAAAGGTACACATCAATCTTTTTTACGAATACAACGACGATTCAATGAGGTTTTTCGACATAAAGAGAGGCTACTTCAACCTCTCTATGATGACCGACAAGTTCAAGGAGGAATTCCGCGCAAACTCGGATTGGCTCAAGCTCTCATTCCACGCCTTTGCCGAATTCCCCGACAAGCCTTATGAATTTGCCACCGCAGAAAAGGCGCTTGCCGATGCCAGGCTGGTTATAGGCGAGATAGAGCGTTTTGCGGGCAAGGAGGTTTTGAGTGGTTGTACAACGATTCACTGGGGAGAGGCAAACGTTGAGGTAACGAAGGCGCTCCGCGGACTCGGATACCGTGTATTTGCAGGATATTTCATCCCCGAAAACGCAGTACACTACTATGCTCCCGACGAGCTTACGGCGCACATTTACGAAAGAGACTTCTGGTACGACAGAGAGACAGATATGTTCTTCTCTCGCATTGACGCTATCACTAACTGCTACACACTCGAATATAATATGGAGGCTTTAAGGTCTGCAATCGCAAGCCCCACCCGCGGAGGCTTTATGGAGATAATGATTCACGAGCAGTATTTCCACAAGGATTACACGGGACACCTTGCCGACTTTGAGGAAAGAGTGCTTGAGCCCTGCAAGCTCATTTTTGAGAGCGGATACGTCGGACGTCATCTCAACGAGGTTGATGATTTTCCCGCTTTAATCAAATAACGCAAAGAATTAAGAAAGCCGTCTCTGTCCGAGACGGCTTTTCATTACTTTTTAATTATCTCAATTACTTTCCTGCCTTGCCCTGAGAACCGAGAACGTTAACGATCTTGTGAGATACAAGGTCACGAACATTGTTTCTGGAAACGGTAAGATAAGTTCTGGGGTCGAACGCTGCGGGATCGTTTACGAAGGTCTGACGGATACCTGCGGTGAATGCAAGACGGATGTCAGAGTCGATATTGATCTTACAAACTGCCATAGAAGCAGCCTTGCGGAGAAGCTCCTCGGGAACGCCCTGAGCGTTTGCGAGATTACCGCCGTTCTCGTTGATTATCTTAACGTACTCCTGATTAACGCTGGAAGCACCGTGAAGAACGATGGGGAATTCGGGAAGTCTCTTAGAAATCTCCTCGAGAATGTCAAAGCGGAGCTTGGGCTCACCCTTGAACTTGAATGCGCCGTGGCTGGTACCGATTGCGATAGCAAGAGAGTCAACACCCGTTCTCTCAACGAACGCCTCAACCTCTGCGGGATTGGTGTACATAGCGTCCTCGGCGGAAACCTTAACGTCATCCTCGATGCCTGCAAGCTTACCAAGCTCACCCTCAACGGTAACGCCGTGAGCGTGTGCATACTCAACTACCTTGCGGGTAACTGCAACGTTGTCGTCGAAATCGAAGTGAGAACCGTCAATCATAACGGAGGTAAAGCCGTTGTCGATACAAGCCTTACAGATTTCAAAGTCTGCGCCGTGGTCAAGGTGAAGAGCAAAGTCAATTCCTGCATCCTCAGCCGCTGCCTTAGCAAGAGCCATAAGATAAGCAGGCTTAGCGTACTTTCTCGCACCTGCGGAAACCTGAAG
>JAFYTG010000007.1 GCA_017558945.1 Clostridia bacterium | reverse complement strand
TGGTACGGCGGAGTTTTGCAGACTGCGTTTGCAATGAACGCCAGCCGTTCGGCACTCACGGCAATTTTTAATAATACCGTTGAAATGGACGTAGTACTCATCACGGAATGGGGTGACGACGGTGCATATACACCCATCACGGCTTCCCTTCCCATTATGATAATGTACGGCGAAGGAGCGTGGGCAGGCGACCTTTCTGACGAGACCGTTGACAAAAGACTTCGCATATTCGGAGAAGCGCTCGAGGACTTCTACGCAATGGATGACGTAAACTTCACTCCTGAGATTGAGAACATCAGAGGCAAGGATATTATGCTCACTCATAACTATCTGCTTCATCAGGACGTGCTTCTTGGTCTTTGGGATTTTCACGCACCGGTTAATCCTTGCGAGCATTACAGAATGACAGCTGAAAGGATGCACTCTATCGCTGATAAGAAAACTCCTCTTTCGCACGTATACGACGCTATCGAAAAGCTCGCTCTCGCACTTGAGCTAAAGGCTAACCTCGGCATTCGTACAAAGGATGCATATGATAAGGGTGACAAGGAGGAGCTTCGCAAAATTGCCCTTGAGGTCATTCCCGAATGTATCAAGCGTATGAGAGAGTACGGAACAGCCTTCCGCAATCAGTGGAGAATTACGAACAAGGACTACGGAATTGAAGTATTCGACACCCGCCTCGGCGGTGCTATATACCGTCTTGAAGATGTGGCAGAGGTGCTTTTAGCTTACGTTGACGGCAAACGCGATTCAATCAACGAGCTTGAGCAGGAGCGTCTCCCTTTCCATACCTACGGTAAGGAAAAGAACGTACCTATAAGCTGCTTCTATATTCAGGAAGCACAAACCGTTGGAAGACTAATATAAAAAAGATGCTGAGTCATTTGACTCAGCATTCTTTTTTGCTTATACAAGTGGCTTGGGACGGGAAATAAGATGGAGGATATTGCCCTCGGGATCACGGAAGAAAAGCGTTCCGATTCTCTTGTCGGATACTACTGCATCCTTGAGTATTTCCGCACCCGCCGTCTTGACTCTTTCGACATCCTTTTCAAACTCGGTTGAGGTGAGAGCTATATGACGTATACCGGGTACTTCAAGCCCCGTTGGTGTATTCTCGTCAGCACTCTTGCAAAACTCAATCATACTCTTGTCTGCAAAGGCAACGAAGTAGGTACCCTTTCCGTTATCGTAAACTATTTCACCCTCAAAGGTCTTAACGTACCAATCGGACAACGCCTTGGTATCCTTCGCAAAAATGGCGATGTGTTCAATTCCTTTAATCATTTCAATATCTCCTTAAATTTATTTTCTGACTTTTTTACAAGTGCAGTTAATTACAACGTATATTACAATAAGCAGTAGTACAGTGAGCAAAAGCACGGCGTACATACCGCCTACCCCCACACGATTACCGAAGAAATAAATATTCAGGTCAAATCCGTCACGTATTGCTTCAACGATCTCCGTGGGAATCCCCTCCGCCTCCATCACGTCAAGGGTTGAGGCTATGGCGTGGTTTCGCATAAGGCTTGTACCGTAGGTTCCGGGAAGAAGAGATATAATCTTCTGTAGCACGGGAGAAAACTGTGATATGGGCATATAAGCACCGCTTACGAATCCGTAGGTAGAGCTTACCATACTTCCGACAGCGGATATCTGTCCCTGACTTGACAGAAAGAAATTAATAATGCTTGAAACAGCCGTACCGAGCATTGCGAGAATAAGCACGTCTGAAAGGAGCAGTACCGCCTCCCTAAAACCGATATACGAGTTCATCGCATTGGCGTAAGCAAGGCAAACAAGCGTTGCTGTAATGCAAATTATTGAGGTGCTTACGTAGGTCGCGATATAATAGGAAAGAGAAAGATATGCTCTCTTAACGGGTGTCACCGCAATGTCAAGAGCCGCTCCCGTAACCTTATCCTGAACCATAAGCATATTTGAGCAAAATGCAACAGTAACACACGAAACCGAAAGTATTGAGGATATAAGCTGTCCCACAGCCACGCTGTCAACGATTCTTTCGGAGACTGTGATTCCCTCGGGGAAGAATGCCATAATGCTGTCCTTATAAACGTTTCCAAGGAAGGAAACATAAAGCACAAGCAATATAAGAGGCGTTATAAGAGAGGTAAAGAAAAGTCCCTTATCGTGAAAGAAAAGCTTGATATTACGTCTGGTCATTGAAAGAAGGGTTGTCATTTTCCGTCACCTCCAAGAAGCTCTCTGCCAGTTACGGCAAGGAATACGTCATCCATTTTGCCCTTTGCAAGCTCAAAATCGTCAAAGCCGTTTTCAATCACGATTGTCTTTGTCTCGTGCGGAGATGAAACGTAAAGCTTGTAGCCGTCGCCAAGCCTTTCGAATGGAATGCCGAGACCCTCTACACTCTCCGTATCCACTCCATAAAGAGTGAGAGTATCTCTTGCCCATTTAGTTTTTAGCTCATACGGAGTGCCATCTGCCGAAATTTTACCGCCGTCAAGAATTACGACGTAATCGGCGTCCGCTGCCTCCTCCATATAATGCGTGGTTAAAAATACAGTCATATTTTCGCTCTTTTGAAGGTTTGAAATGACCTTCCACAAAAGGCTTCTCGTTTGAGGGTCAAGACCTGTCGTAGGCTCGTCGAGAATGAGTATTTTAGGCTTGTGAAGCAGTGCACGGGCAACGTCTATTCGCCGTCTCTGTCCACCCGAAAGCTTGCCAACGGTCCTCTTCAGCAAATCGGAAAAGTCAAGCAGACGTGCAACCTCGTCAATTCTCTGTCTCAGCTCTTTTCCGTGAAGTGAATAAAGAGCACCACGACTTTGAAGGTTATCAAGCACGGTCAAAGACTTATCAAGCACGGAGCTCTGAAAAACGACTCCTATATCGTTTTTCACCTTGTCGGAATCGGTGTCAATGTTATTTCCGTTGATAATAACGCTACCCGAATCCTTTGCAAGTGCAGAGCACATTATATTTATCGTCGTAGATTTACCTGCGCCGTTGACACCGAGGAATGCGAAAAGCTCTCCCTCCTTAACCTTGAAGGACAGATTATCAACCGCAGTCAAGCTACCGTAGGTCTTAGTCAGGTTTTGGATTTCAATTATATTTTTCATTTTCTTATAGAATCTATTACCCTTTCTATTCTCAAGCAATTCTCAAATACTCCATCATCACTCGTATCAACGATGGCTGATGCGTATTTTTCATACAGAGGCGAGCGCTCATCAAAAATATCAGCAAGGTTCTGCCCTTCTCTCATAAGTATACCCCTCGTTGAAAAATCCCTTATACGCCCCTCAAGTGCTTCAAGAGGCACACGAATATAAATGATTTTTCCCATTTTTGAAAAATGCTCCATTGCCTCCTTACCATAAACGGCACTGCCTCCCGTTGCAATAACGGTATGATGACAATCAACAGCTGAGTTGACCTCATTTTCCACCTTGAGAAAATAGTCGCGTCCGCTGTCCCTCATTATTTCAAAAAGGCGTTTGCCCTCCCTCTCCTGAATTAGAAGGTCGGTATCGAGAAACTTGTATCCGAGTCTCTTTGCAAGGAGCACTCCTACCGTACTTTTTCCCGAGCCGGGCATACCAATTAAAATTATATTATCTATGTTCATTTGTTCTCCTTAAAGCATTCTGCTTGAACAAGGCTATTCTACCTCCGTAACTCACCGTTGTGACAAATATCATTGGTCCTCGAACTCCTCTATATCCACGTCAAGCGGAGCGTCAAGGTCCTCAGAAACGTATTTGCCGTTTCTCCTTCTCTGCTTAACACACTCATTCAGTATATACTCTATCTGTCCGTTAACAGAGCGGAAATCATCCTCAGCCCACGCAAGCAGGTCTCGGTATAGCTTTTCGCTGAGTCTTAACGGAATCTGCTTCTTTTCATTCTTCATATCAATAAAGGCTTCCCGTATTTACTATGGGCTGAGCGTCACGGTTTCCGCAAAGCACTACCAATAAATTCGACACCATTGCGGCACGTCTTTCTTCATCAAGCTTAATGTCGGTGTTTTGCTCAAGTCGTTCAAGAGCCATTTCAACCATTCCGACCGCACCGTCAACTATCATTCGGCGCGCATCTATGATTGCCGACGCCTGCTGACGCTGAAGCATTACTGCGGCAATTTCGGTAGCGTATGCAAGATAGGTTATTCTTGCCTCTACTATCTCAATGCCCGCTTCGTTTACTCTTGCCTGAATTTCATCCTTTATTCTGCCTGCGACGATCTCACTTGAGCCTCTGAGACTTCCGTCGTCTGCAATTCCGTCACCCGTTGTGTCAACGTTAGGCGCAACGTCATAAGGGTAAAGCCTTACGATGTTTCTGAGTGCCGCATCACATTGGAGAGATAAATATTCCTTGAAATTATCAACGTTAAATACAGCCTTTGCAGTATCAACTACTCTCCAGGTTACAGCAATTCCTATCTCAACGGGATTTCCGAGACAATCATTTATCTTCTGTCGGCTGTTGTTGAGGGTCATTATCTTAAGAGATATCTTCTTTGACGGAAGCTCAACACTCTGACCTTGTGCGGTTGTTTTTAGCGTATTCACATCACCACTCTGATTAAGAGAGGTCTTAGCGGCAGGGTTGAAGGCAACTGAAAATGGGTTTATATAATAAAAGCCATCCCCCTTGAGCGTTCCCTTATATTTACCGAAAAGTGTTACAACAAGCGCCTCCTGAGGCTTGAGTACACGAAGTCCGCAATAAGGTATCCATCCGACGCACATAATGACGATTGATATTACAAGAAGCACAAAGCTCTCAAGCACTGCGCTGACGATACAAAGAGCGAGCGCACCAAGAAGCACGAGCGAGGTTAAAACGAGCATCGTCATACCATGTTTTTTAGTAGTAAGTATTTTTTCTTCCATAATTTACACCTTCTCAATCTTTTTGATATCATAACGATATCACATTTCAAGCAATTTGTCAAGAAAAAACTCCGAGAATTTCATCTCGGAGAATTCGTTATATATTCAAAAATACTATTGCCACTATTCCTATCACAAGACCTATCCATTTAGAAACGGTAAGTCTCTCCTTATATACGCCGACGGAAAAGAGAGTTGTAAGCGTAATGCCACCTACACCTATAATCGGGAAAAACACACTTTCTGACAAGGGTGAAGCAATCAAGCGCAAAACGAAAACGTTAAGCATTGCACTGCTTACACCTGCGATTATAGGTAGCGGTAGTGAAAAGCGTGGCATATCCGATATTTTGGGTCTTTCGCCTCTCAAATAGAGAATTATGCAAAAGAGCACAGATGATGCGGTTGCACCAAACATCAAAAGGCCTCCGTGTTCACCGTTAAAATGAATTTGCTGATACTTCTGCACTATTGAACAGCCCGCGTTTCCGATAAGTAAAACGGCAGAGAAGATAAACCATTTAACGCTCGTTTTATCCGTCCGTGAGGGCTTGAAGCAAAACCAAAGTGAAACGAGCACAAGAGCGAGACCGACTGACACTGTGACTGATATCGGGTTGTTCCAAAATGCAAGCCCCCACAGAGCAACCAGAATAAGTGAGAGCTGCTTGATAAACGAGGTGAGTGATGCCGATCCAAAGCCCATTGCTTTAAAAAGACCGATAAACGCCGAAACGTAAAATATTCCAAAGACAAAGGAATACAACAGCACAAGCGGTGAGAAGGAAGCGTCCTTCAAATATACCACCGTCCATACGGCAAAGGATGAAATCGTAACTATGAGGTTATATAGCCCCGAAAAATTCTTACCCGTTTTATTCATTTTGTTAAAAACGGTAGCAGTTATGCTCAAAAACGCCGAGCAACAAATTGCTCCGAGCAAAAACAAATAAGCAATCATTTAAGTTTTATCTCCGTGGTTTTTTGTGTTATATATTCGTTATAGCCTTCAACCGCTATCGAAAGCACTCCGTTTGTCTCCTCGAGGATTGTAACTGAAGCGTTGGGAACGTGAGAAAGCGTTTTTATCTCATCAAGAGACAAGCCCTTTATAAACGCTCGTATGACGCGTATAACTCCGCCGTGAGTTCCGATTACTACGGTTTTGCCCTTATTTTCAGCGACAATGCGATGGATTTCATACATTACGCGCTTCATCATCTCCTCATAGCTTTCACCGCCTACGGGTCTGTATCTGCCAACGTTGGTTTTAAAGAGCGTGAATTCCTCGGGGTATTCCTCCGCTATCTCGGAGACGGGTCTCCCCTGCCACACTCCGACGTCCAGTTCGCGAAGCTCTTTTCTTATTATAACGGGAAGTGAAAAGGCGTCGGCAATTCCTCGCACGGTTTCATACGCACGGGAAAGGTCGCTTGAATAAACCGCATCAACATTAAAGCTTTTCGTAACGTATTCGGCAACCTCACGAGCCTGAAGAAGACCGACCTCATCAAGTGGCACATCTGCATGTCCCGAAAATCGCCTTTCCTTATTATACACACTAAAGCCGTGTCTTATTAATATTAACCTTGTCATATGCTCTCCTTGTATCACAAACATATTCTATCACACAAAAGCAAAAAATAAAATTGTTTATTTTGCCTCATTTTAAATGACGCTTCTATACAAGAAGGGACTGCAAACGCAGTCCCATTTTTTGATTTATTCCTCGTTTTCCATTTCAACAAATTTCTGAAGGTCGATAATACCCTTGGAAATCATAAGAAAACGGTCGTTGTACTTATCGATAGTATTAATGGCAATGTGAAGCATATAGTTGAACAGCTCACCACCGATAAGACTTTCTCTAAAGCTTGAGCAAACTCTGAAACGAATCTCGCCGTCGGAGATATCGTAATCAAAGCTTCCGTTTACAAGACCGTAGTTTGCAACGCAAACCGCAAGACCTGCTTCAACTCTCTTATCCTCTGCAATCTTAAAGGGAAGAGGTGAAAAGAGCGATATTACCTGAGCGTCCGCTCTTACCATCATAACGACATCCATAGGAAGATCGTCTCCTCTTACGCCGAGCGAAATGGTAAAATCGCTATCAAACTTCTTGAACTTCCATTCTCTTTCCTCGAGTGCATTGCACATCGTTTCATAAACCAAACGGGCTTCCTTCATCTGCTTTTCATCTGCCATTGTTAAATCCTCCGTAAATTAAAATATATTTGGACGTCAAGCAAAGCCTAACGTATTTTTAGGTTTCTTCTCGTTTATCTTAAACTCGTCCTCAGAGCTTGCAAGAAGGAAATCCTCCTTGGAAAGCGTGAGCTTTTCAATACGGTCAAGTTGGGAGCGCATTGCCGCCTTTCCCCAGGTTCTTTCAAAAAGGTTTCTTACAAATCTTGCGTTGCTGAACTCCTTTGAGGAAATGAGCTCCTCGGGAAGCTTATTAAAATACTCCTCGACAGCCTTTTCAAAGCCGTCTCCATATTCAAAGCTCTTTTTGACCATTTTCATAAATATCTCAAAAAGCTGTGCCTTTGTATAGTTGGGAAACTCAATAACGTAGGGCATACGGCTTTCGAGACCTGCATTAGCCTTCATAAGATGCTTCATCTCGTCGGGGTATCCTGCCATTATAACGACGAAATCCGAGCGATGATTTTCCATTTCGGCAATGAGTGTATCGATTGCCTCCTTGCCGTAATCAGCACTGCTGTATCCCTTGTCACTGTAAAGTGCGTAAGCCTCGTCTATAAATAAGACCGAGCCGTAAGCATCTCGACAGATCGCCGCAGTTTTGGGGCTGGTCTCTCCAACATAGCGACCGCAAAGGTCCCTTCCCGAATACTCGAAAAAGCTTCCGTTTCTTAAAATCCCCTTCTCCTTGAGAATTGCACCGATAACACGCGCAACTGTCGTTTTACCCGTACCGGGATTACCGACAAATCTCATATGTATACAAGGAGAGTCTACCGCCTTGTTCTTGAGCGAGACCTCAATCTGCCCAACTATCTCTCTCACACGCTCGGCAACAGCCTCTACTCCGACAAGCTCGCGAAGCATATCGAAGCCATCCTTAACATCCTTGTCATAGGTGGTGGAAAGCCCGAGGATTTCATTTTTCTTTATCTGCATATCGTCAACGTTGTTAAAGGCGTTGTCAAGATGCTTGCGGTAAATCATTTCACAAATGATTTTATTCACGGTGTTGAAGCCGTAAAATCTGCCGTCGTTCTTTTCCTCAACGATTCTTGCATCAAATACGCTCCAGACATCCTCGTCAACGATATATCCTCTGTCATTAAGACCGCTTTCTGCCAATGCTCTAAGCTCGCTTGAATCAAACGGAGTGACCGACACGTCTCTGACGAAAACGAAATCACCCAAGCCGCCCATAATATTGGAAAGCACGGTCTTTTCAACAAACGGAATTTTAAACACGAATATGTGATTTCCTATTCCCTTCCCGACCGCTTCGAGAAGCTCCCTGAAATCCCTTTCGGATATTTTGGTCATCCATTCGCTTATGTCAATTGAGATAAGTATGGGAGTCTTTTGCTGGATAAGAGTCATAACACTCTCAAACGGGTTACCGCCTCTGTCCTTGACAGTTGCGGGCAAAAGCTTTTCCTCAACAACGGGAAGCTTATCCGTCGGCACAAGTCCGAGAGCGGAAATCAACTCCGAGAAATACTTAAGGTAGGTAGAACAACCGCTTCCCGAATTCATAGAAAATAGATAGCATCTGTGCGTAAACGCATCAAGCACCTTATTTTGCTTAAGTCTCGGTGCAACCTTGACACATTCCTCACAGAGAGCCTTAAACTCCTCTGCTCCAATCAGACCGTTTATTTTGTTGAGAATAACAGACACCTTTTCTGTATCATTCAGCACAAAATCCGTTTTTTCTTTTTCGGAGTCTGCCTTTGTATCCTTATCGGCAACCTCCTTAACCTCGGGAACGTAATCCGTCACGGTATACTCTGCGACCTCTTTTAAATCCGCAGAGAATATCTCCTTGATTACCTCCGATATTTTTTTCGATATCTCCTTTTCGCTTATGCCGTCATTCTTAACCACAAGCTCAAAGTCTGTAATGCTTGAACGCAAAACTGCAACGTCATACGCCTCGCCAAAAAAATTGAGAAGCGCCTGAACGGGAAGTACGGACTCCCCCCTCTTGCTTAAAATCCATGCTCTGTTAAAGGCTAAAGTTATTTTTTTCAAGGTCTTTCTCCGTTTCAATGAAATTGCCGCTTGCTAACAGCTCGCAATATTTTTTATCCAAATATTTTATAAAATCGTTTTTTGAAAGCACGGTATAACCGTTTTCAACACCTTTATTTTCAGCAATCCTGCAAAGCTCGTCGTAGACTTCCTGAACAGCCGTAACGAGTTTTCTGCATTCCTCACACCTTGCAATATGCCCGTTGACCGCTGCGCTAAGTCTCTCGGTCTCGGGAGTTATTTTATTATAGGACACGAAATCGACAATATTTTCAAAGCTCAGATGCTCCATTATTTTCACCTCTTTTCAAGATATTCTTTTATGCGGTTAGTCCAATCACTTATGGACTTAATGGAGCCCGCCTTCATATAAAAATCACCGTATTTCATATCTCCGAGTCTTACTCTGCTCTTACCGATTTCATCAAGACGGTTTCTGAGATTCTCAATTTGCCCATCGCCTATTGAAAGCCATGTTATTTTATCCGCACGGGACAAAATCAAATCAAGCATTTGGTCAAGTGTGAGATTTGTACATTCCTCTTCAACGGTTCGGTTTGCGTCTATCTTATCCTGATTTCTATAACAGACGGTTATCATTACTGCAAGCCAGGTAAGAACCTTATGCATTCCGAGATTTGAATTAATTACAGTACAAAATGCATCCGAGAGTCTGCATAACGCATCGTCCGAAACCAGAATATCAGACGAGTCGGGTGTGTTTTCGTACTTATCAAGCTCCGCCTCATTAAACTGTATTCTTCCGCGTTTTTTCGCAAAATCAATAATATAGTTCTTTGCAACGGTGAAAACCCAGTTTTTAAAGCCGAGAGGATCATAATTGATTTCCCCGTTACGCAAAAAGAAATGTGTTATACAGGTTTTCTGAAGCTTGATGTAAATATCTTGAAAAATATCCTCTTGAAGATGAGAGTCCCGTAAATAGCAATATCCGTTGCAGATACGTCCGATGTATCCGACAAGCATTCTTTTAACAACCATTGCGAAGGTGTCATAGCATACGGGATTGTGCTTTGTAAGCTCCCACGCTATCGACTCAAACTCCTCGTCCGAAAAGAAATTCAAATAGCTTTTTGACGTATCCTCCACGATAATCACCTACTCATAGAATTTATTGTACCATTTTCAAAATACGTTGTCAATGCTAAAAATTCAAACGATTGGCTCGTTAAAAATATATCTTAAAACAGCAACCTCGTTTCCGTCTTTATCGGCAAGCATTTCGGTTGTAAAATATTCGGGGTGAATAAGATAAACCACTGCCGTGAGGTCATACACGCTGCAAACGGCTTCATGACGAGCTCGTGACATCTCGCGGTATCTGTCAAGCAATGTCTTGAGAAGCCCTTTTTGTGAATTTTCAAATAAATTAAGGTCACAAAGAGGATTATGACAGGTGTCAAGGGTTGCACAAACGTGAGGATGCTTTACGCATTCCGCAAACGCCCGAGTATCAAGCCCGTGATTAAACTCATATCCGTTATAATTCGGAGGCTCGGAAATATTACCCGCCATCATCACAAGGGGTAAATCGCCGTAACGCTTCAGAATATCAAGCGTAACGGTACAAGGTCCGAGACTCACAAGAACATACGAAGAGTCCAATTCGTCAAGCCACGCATCGTAATCTATAACGGGAACCGTATCAAAATACTCTTCGGGCAATACGTCTCCCATTCCGTCGTTTCCGTGAATATCGGGAATATGCTCCTCGGGCTGAGGAAATGACGAGGTGTCCACTATTCTGAGGTTATGTAAATCCTTACCCGAATTCGTTAAAATTCGTTTTGCATTAACAAACGTGCTCTTGAACGGAAAATTGCCACCTATTGGAACAATGTCAATTCTGTCGAAGCAGTCGGCATATTCAAGCAAATACAGAGTCGCAATGGCATCATCAAGACCGTAATCACACAGCATTGCCAGGCTTTTTTTATCAATCATAAAAAACTCCTTCATTCTTTAAGTGTTGAGGATAATGCACCTTCAACCTTCTCAAATATCATATTTCTTATCTGATTACGCTCGCTCCACTCTCTGAATATAGATTTTGCAACTCGCTCATTTGCACGCTTTGTAGCTCTGCTTGTTTCAAAAGCATTCTGCTCGCAAAGGGCAAGAAGATACTCCTGCGAAATAAAATCCATGGACAAAGAGTTTTTGCGTTTACCGTCGTTGTAATAATCAAAAAGTGACTTACGGTATTCGAGTGTTTTAGCACAGTATTCCTTCTGTATTTCAATATGCTCCTCAGCCTTTTCGGGTTCAAGCTCGGCAAGATGCATATGTATCTGAGATA